>JACMLI010000160.1 GCA_014379705.1 Gemmatimonadaceae bacterium | reverse complement strand
TGGCGGAGTTGCGCACGCGCCTCGAGGCAGGGCGCCAGCGCGCCGCCGTGGACGACTCGACGCGTGCCGCGCGCCAGCGTCAACCTCTTGCGCACCCCCTCGCGTCGTTCACCGGCACCTTCGGCGAGCCGTCGTTCGGGGACGTGACCATCGCCATGCGCGATGGCCGGCTCACCTACCGATGGGGAGCGCAGTACGGCCCGGTGGAGATCATGGACGCGTCGCGCCACCAGCTGCGCGTGGAGGTCGCCGGGTCGGGCCACGTGGTGACGTTCGCGTTCGATCCCGCGGGGGTGGCGCGGTCGATTCAGCTGCAGGGCGTCACCTTCACGCGACGCCCCTGACGCCCTGAGCAGCTACGCCGTGCGCTCTCCAGGTACCTCGAGGAGCTGGAACGAGAGGTTCGACACGAGGCAATACGCCACGAAGAAGTAGAAGCCCCGCCCGGTGACCGCATCGAGGTTGTCGGTTGCCTTGGCGGCGAGGAAGGCGATGAAGACGCCCACGACGAACACGTCGGCCATCGCCCACTTGCTCACCGAGTTCACGACGGTGTGGAGACGACGGCGCGTGGTGACCTGCTTCGCCGCAAAGATGGCGATGAGGAGCGCGGCCTTGATCACCGGCACGGTGATGGAGAAGAACAGGATGAGCCCTGCCACGAAGGTGTTGCCGGCGCGGTGGAGGTTCTGCACGGATTCCACGATGCTCTGCGTCTGCCGGAAGACCTCGCGCGTCTTGCCGAGCAGCGTGATCGAGGCGCTGATGGAAAGCACCGGCTCCGTCAGGCCGGGCCAGAGGAGGCCGAGCGAGACGAGTGTGAGGCCGATCGCGGCGATGTTGCGCGGGGTCATGGGGAGGGAAGCCACGATGGGGGATGGTGGAAGGTCCGCGTGCGAGGCAACAAAACCGGCGCCATCAACCTATCGGCATCAAGGGAACATCACCACGGAGTTGGGTCGCGGCATCTCGCGCCGGCGCTGACGCGGCGCGCCCCCCGCCGGTTCCTCGTAGCGCCGTCCGGCGACGAACGCGCTGATGTCGGCGAAGGCGCCCCGCTCGAGGAACGCCTGCAGGGCGAAGGGCCGGCCCTCGCTGCCGAGCAGCGAGTTCGCGTCGGCCACGTGAAAATGGAGGTGGGGCCCGATCGAACTGCTCCCGGAGTGCCCGAGTTGGCCGATCACCTCGCCGGCGCGCACGCGCTGCCCGACGCGAACGGTGATGCTCCCAGCCTTGAGGTGCTCGTAGAAGGCGTGGTGCCCGCGGCCCAGGGCGAGGGTGACGTAGTTCCCGCTCCCCGCCTCGATGCCAAAGCGCGGGCGAGGCGCACTCCCCGTGTTGTCATTGTCCCGCATGTCGTCCACCGCGGCCACGATCGTGCCATCGCCGACGGCGAGGACGTCCGCGCCGAATCCATTCCGATCCGGGGCGGTGGCGCGGATGTCGAAGGCGCCAGCCGTCGGCAATCGCACGAAGTCCATCGCAAAGCGTCCCGGGATCCGCGCGCGTCCATCGACCGTGTAGATCGCCGTGCGATGCCCGCCGGGAAGCGTGGGATCGTAGATCGCGGCCCACGGCCCGCCGCGCAGCGGTGGAGAGAGCACGATGGGAGGCTCCGCGCTGACCGCGACAGCCGTCGAGATGGTGACGAACTCTGAAGTGCCGGCGCTCACCGTGACGGCGTGCACCAGGCGCTGGGGCGTTGGCGCCCCGGGGCTCAGCGGAACCCAGGCGTGCAGGACGCGTCGCACGCCTGGTGGGATGATCGTCGCCGGCGTCGGGGATGCCCCGCGGGTGAGCGGCTGCATCCATCGCGCGAGCGCGGCGTCGTCAAAGGTGGCTATGGCGCGTTGCGCGGCGTCCGTCACGACCACGCGACTGACGCGCACCGTATCCGCGCGCGCATTCGTCAGGTGCACTTCCCACGCGAGCACGTTCCCGCCGTCGATGCGTGCGATCATCGGGGCCTCCTGCACCCTCACCTCGACCCCCTCGGCGATAGGTGGTCGTCCCTGCGCCTCGGCGAGCGAGGCGCAGGTCAATCCGGCGGACCCCAGCCGGGCCGCCAGCAGGAGGGAGCGGTGCATGAACCTGGGGTGATGCGTGGACGCCAACCGCGACGAGGGAGGATAGGTCGGCCGAGGGGTGATGCCAACCCGGCCGGAGCGGGATAGCTTGGCGACCGAGGGCCGGCAAACGCGGTGGCATCGTGCGAGGTTGATCATGCGCGTGAGGCGAAGACCTGAAGCCTGGATGCGATCGCGCCTGCTGGGCGGCGTGTTCGCGTTGTCGCTCGCCGCGCCTTCCTTGAGCGTCGTGGCGCAGGACACGACCGTGGCTGCAGTGCAAACCCTGCCTGCTCGCTGGCGCCCGCGCTTCGAGGGGACCGTCTTGTTAGGCACACTGGCCGGCGCCCTCGCCATCTCCTCGTTCGATGCGCCGATCGGAACGGAGATGCGTGCGCACGACTTTCGCAACGGGACGGCGGTCGGGCGAACGGCCCATTTTGTCAACGGTTTGGGGAGCCCGGGGGCCGTATTGATCTCAGCCGGGGTGTTTGCGGCGGGGAAGCTGGCGGGGCGCCCCGGGTTCGAGGATGCCGGCTGGCACGCGACGCAGTCGGTGCTCCTGGCCGGCGGCGTGACGTCGGCGCTCAAGTTTGCGGTGGGACGCGCACGACCCCTCGATGTCGAGGGCTCGGATGGCGACGAGTTCTCCCCGTTTCGCGGGCATCGCGAAGAGTGGTCCTCGATGCCCTCGGGGCACACGACCGTGGCCTTTGCGGCCGCCTCGGCGTTCAGCGCCGAGCTCGGGCGTTCGCATCCGAAGGCGGCCCGATGGGTTCGGCCGCTGCTGTATGCTGGGGCGGCGGCGGTCGGGATCTCTCGCGTGGTCGACGAGCGGCACTGGGCGAGCGACGTGATCGTGGGGGCGGGGGTGGGGACCTTCGTCGGTCGGCGCCTGGTGGGCTTCTCGCACCGCGCGCGAACGCCGCGTTAGGCCGGTTCTCGTCGCTCCGGCGAAGGCTGGAGCCCCGTGTCGTTTGGTGGACCCTTGGCAACGACCCTGGGTCCCGGATCGGCGCTCGCTACCGCTCGCTTGTCCGGGATGACGATGGGGTCGATCCTTCCGCTCAAGGCGAGTGTCCGACACTCCCCTTGCGACCCCCGTGCCCGGTCCATAAGTCAGCGGACGTCCCATCCCACGTGGAGTTCCCATGTCCCTGAACCGTCTCCGCTCATTCCTGGCCCTCGTCCTGGTCGTCGGCCTCGCCGGCAGTGCCGGGGCGCAGAACACGGCGGACACGGCGCGCCGCACCGCGCCGGAGAGCGACTTGCCGCTCATTCCCACCCGTCCCCTCAAGTTCACGACCGACGAGGGCACCTGGATATCGCTCGACCTCTCGGCCGACGGACGCACGATCGTCTTTGACCTCCTCGGTGACATTTATACGCTGCCGATCGGGGGAGGAAAGGCCACGCGCATAACGAGTGGCTCCGGCTTCGACGGCCAGCCGCGCTATTCCCCCGACGGGCGCTCGATCGTCTTCGTAAGCGATCGATCAGGGAGCGAGAATCTCTACGTCATCGATCCGGACGGAAAGAACCTGCGTGCGCTCACGCGCGGCACGGGGCAGGGCTTCATCTCGCCGGACTGGACGCCCGACGGCCAATACATCGTCGTGTCGCGAAGCAACGACCTCTGGCTCTATCACCGGCAAGGCGGGGCCGGTCTCCGGCTCACGGGGCAGACGCCCCCAGCCCCCGGCGGCGGCCCGGGGGGTGGCGGCAATGCACCCTCGAACTTCATGGGTGCATCGGTATCCCCCGATGGTCGCTTCATCTATGCCGGGGCCCGCACCGGTGCGGCCGGCTACAACCAGATGATGGGCACCACGCAGGTCGTGATGTACGACCGCGAGTCGGGCCGCCTCGTCACGCGGTCGCTCAATCTCGGGACCGGGTTCCGGCCCGCGATCAGCCCCGACGGCAAGTGGCTCGCCTACGGTTCGCGTCGCATGGCAGTGACGGGGCTCAAGCTGCGCGAGCTGTCATCGGGAGACGAGAAGTGGTTGGCAAGCGAGATCCAGCGCGACGACATCGAGTCGCGGGGGTCGCGCGATCTGCTTCCCGGCTATTCGTGGACGCCCGATTCGCGTGGCATCGTCCTCGCGCACCACGGCAAGATCTGGAGCGTCGACGCTGCGACCGGCAAGCAGACGCAGATCCCGTTCACGGCCGACGTCGACCAGATGATCGGCGAACTCGTGCGGTTCGAGTACCCGATCGACGACTCGGTGCTGACGGTGCGACAGGTGCGCGGGGCGCGCCCGTCGCCGGATGGCAAGCGCCTCGCCTTCTCGGCGCTCGATCACCTGTGGATCATGAACCTTCCGTCGGGAACGCCGAAGCGCCTGACGACCTCCAACGATGGTGAACATGCGCCCACCTGGTCCCCCGACGGCCGGTACATCGCCTACGTGTCGTGGACGGAGGATGGCGGCGACATCTGGCGCATTGCCGCCGACGGCGGGCGTCCGGAGAAGCTCACCTCGCAACTGGCGTACTACGACGACATATCGTACACGCCGAACGGGGCCCGGATCGTGGCGGCCCGGGCCCCGCGCACCCAGCGGGCCTTCGTCAACGACGAGATCAATCCCAAGCTCGTGATCACGGACCTGGTGTGGATCCCCGCGACGGGGGGCCAGACGACGTATATCACGTCGCTCACCAATGCGGGCCGGCCGCACTTCACGGCCGACAGCACGCGCGTCTACTACTTCGAAGCTGCCGATGGCCTCGTGTCGGTGCGCTGGGATGGCACCGACCGGAAGGCGCACCTCAAGGTGACGGGGTTCCAGCAGCCCGGAGGCGGGCCTAACGCGCAGCCCCGCCAGGCCCAGGAGCTCATCGCGTCCCCCGATGGCAGCCGAGTGCTCGCCATGGTGGACAACAAGCTCTTCGTGGTCCCGCTGCCGATGACCGGCGGCACGACGCCCACGGTCTCGGTCCAACAGGCGGCGGGCGGGCCGCTGCCCTTCCGGCGCCTGTCGCGCATCGGCGGGGACTTCATCGGGTGGGAGTCCAACTCGCGGGGCGCCTACTACTCGTTAGGGCGGAGCTTCTTCCGCTACGACGTCGCGCGCGCGGACTCACTGGCGGCGGATTCCGCATCGCGGGCGGTGCCAGGGGCCCGCGGCGCCGTGGCGAGCAACGCGCGCCCGGTGTACGAGGCGTCGCGCACCGACATCACGATCACGGCGGTCAAGGACCGCCCCACGGGAAGCGTCGTCCTGCGTGGCGCACGCATCATCACGATGAAGGGGGAGCTGGTCATCCCGCGCGGTGACGTCGTGGTGACGGGCAACCGCATCGTGGCCGTGGGCGCGCAAGGGAGCGTTCAGCTGCCGAGTGGCGCCCGCACGATCGACGTGTCCGGGAAGACGATCATGCCCGGTATCATCGACGTGCATGCGCACATGTGGCCGCAGTGGGGCGTCCATTCGCCGCAGCCATACATGTACACGGCGAACCTGGCGTACGGCGTCACGACGACGCGCGATCCGCAGACCTCGACGGCAGACGTCGTGTCGTACGGCGACGCCGTGGAGGTGGGGCAGATCATGGGGCCGCGCATCCTCGCCACCGGCCCGGGCATCTTCGGATACGACGATGTCACGAGCGCCGACGACGCGAAGGAAGTCATGAAGCGCTACTCGGAGTTCTACCTCACCGAGACGATCAAGCAGTACCAGGCCGGTGACCGGCGTCAGCGACAGTGGCTGGCGATGGCGGCGAAGGAGCAGCGTATCACGCCGACGCTCGAAGGGGGCCTGGACTTCAAGAAGAACATGACCGAGGCGATGGACGGGTACGCCGGCATCGAGCACACGCTCCCGATCGCCCCGATGTACAAGGACGCCATCCAGCTCTTCGCCGCCAGCGGCACGACGTGGACGCCAACACTCCTCGTGCAGTACGGCGGCCCATGGGCCGAGAACTGGTGGTACGAGCACTACGACATCCTGGCCGACGCCAAGCTCACGCGCTTCACGCCGTTCTCGGAACTGGAGCGGCGCGGCCTGCGCCGTCCGCAGTGGTTCCGCGAGAGCGAATACTCGTTCAAGCTCTTTGCGGAGCAGGCGAAGAAGCTCGTGGAGGCCGGCGGGCGCGTCGGGATCGGCGGGCACGGGCAGTTGCAGGGACTGGGCGTGCACTGGGAGCTCTGGACGGTGGCCAGCGGCGGAATGAAGCCGATGGACGCCCTCAAGGCCGCCACCATTCACGGCGCCGAGGCGATCGGCATCCAGAAGCACGTCGGCAGCGTCGAGGCGGGAAAGCTCGCCGACATTCTCGTGCTCGACGCCAACCCGCTCGACGACATCAAGAACACGAACACGATCCGGTACGTGATGAAGAATGGGCGGGTGTACGACGGCAACACGCTGGCCGAGATCTGGCCGCGGCAGCGCCCGATGCCGCGCCAGTGGTGGATGACACACGACGCGATGCCGGTGGAGGGGAACGAGAGATAGGGCCCCGGACGGACTGATGCTGGGGCTGGTTGCTGGTTGCTAAAGGCTCGTGCTCGTTGCTGCTACTGGACTGGAACTGGGCGGGGTAAACTGGGGGTTCATCGCTCCGGCGACAGCCGGAGCCTGGTGTCCCACGACTACGGAGGGGCGACGTTATCGCGTTCCTTCGTAGCCGCGCGTGAGGCGCGTGAGCCCAGTGCCGTCGACGTTCACGACGAAGACCTCGCTCGTGCCGCGATATTGTGCGTTGAAGAGCAGGCGGCGCCCGTCACGCGACCATGAGGGCTGCCCCATCACCTCGAGCCCGTCGACGAGGCGTCGCGCGGCGCCTGTTGCCACGTCGAGGATGAAGAGCTGTGACCCGCCCTCGCGGCTCGAGGTGAAGGCGATCCGGTCGCCGGTGGGAGCGAACGACGGGGCTCGGTCCTCGCCAGCGCTGGACGCCACCGGCCGGATGGCCCGCGTCGCGATGTCCATCAGGAAGAGCTGGTCGCGGCCCTGCGGGTTTGCGTAGAAGGCAAGTGAGCTCCCGTCGGGGTGCCAGGTGGGCACCTGGCTGGAGTGCGGACCACTCGTCAGGCGTACGGGCGCACCGCCGAGCGAGTCGACGAGGTACAGGTCCCACCCGTAGTCGCGCGTGGCGGCTCGATACTGGCCGTTCTGGTACGCGATCCTCGCCCCGGTTGGACTCGGTACCGGGACGCCATCGAAGCCGGGGGCGGTGACGAGCCGGCGCTGCGTCGCGCCGTCGGCGTTCATCGTGTAGAGGTCGACCTCCCCCTGCGCCGTGTAGTTGCGCGGGGACTGGAAGACGATGCGGCCGTTCGGCAGGAACCAGGGGTGCGCGTCTCGGCCAGGAGACCAGGTGAGCCGCGTGGCGTCGCTGCCGTCGGCGCGCATGGAGTACACCTCCCAGTCGCGATCTCGCGTCGAAGCGAAGACGATGCGGCTCTCATCGGGAGACCACTGCGGCCACGCGTTGTCGTACCGGCTGTCGGTGAGCTGGCGCACGCCCGCGCCGTCCGCGTTCATGACAAACAGCTCGAAGCGCCCGGGGGCGTCGGAGTACCAGGCGAGGAAGCGGCCGTCGCGCGACCATGCCGATTCGTAGCTCGTCGCCGAGTCGGGCGTGAGCGCCACCGCGTCGCCGCCGCGCAGGGGACGCCGGTAGAGGCGCGCGCGCCCCGCGACTTCGGAGAAGTACACCACCGTCGCGCCATCGGGAGACACCTCGGCGCCAGCCTCACTGCCGGGGAGCGCAACGAGGGAGTGCGGCGAGGAGCCGTCGGCCTGCAT
Organism: Gemmatimonadaceae bacterium; assembly: GCA_014379705.1. GTDB lineage: Bacteria > Gemmatimonadota > Gemmatimonadetes > Gemmatimonadales > Gemmatimonadaceae > RBC101. The sequence continues at coordinate 5,913 of JACMLI010000160.1, read as the reverse complement.
CACCCACACGTCGGAGGTGCCCGTTCGATCGGTCGAGAAGACGATGCGGCCATCGCGGGTCCACGACGGGTGCCCGTCACGCCGGGGAGTACTCGTCAGGCGGCGCGCACCCGTGCCATCGGCGTTGATCACGTAGAGTTCTTCGTCGCCATCGCGGTCGGAATCGAAGGCGATCGTCCGGCCGTCGGGGGACCACGCCGGGTGCCGCGCAAAGGTGAGGGGAACCGTGCCTTCGGGATGCGTCAGCCGCCGCTCGTCGGTGCCGTCGGGGCGGATGGTGTAGAGGTTCCACACGCCGTCCCGGTTGGAGTCGAAGACGATGCGCGTGCCGTCCGGCGACCAGTCGGGATGCGTGTCGTCGGCGCGGTTCCACGTGAGGCGACGCTCGCCTGTGCCGTCGGCGTTGATGATGAAGAGCGCGGTGCGTCCGTTCCGCGCCGACTCGAAGACGAGCTGCCGCCCGTCAGGACTCCACGACGGGTTGATGTTGAGAAAGACGGGGGCAGGGCCCTGCGCCTGGGCGGCGGGACAGGGGACGAGCAGGACCACCAGCATCGCCGCGTAACGCATCACCGACATCGGGACTCACTGGGAAAGGGGGCTCGACGTGGGAAGGTGGTCGGTCGCTGTCTGTCAGGACCTGCCCTCGTGACGATCCGGTCGCTACACGGGGGGAGGGGACTGGTGCGTGGATGAGCGCCTCCCACGCCCTGCTTTCGTCATCCCGGACGAGGGCGGACGTCTCCCACGGCGGTAGGTACAGCGTCGCGGTCCGGGGGTGCGTTATGTCTCCAATGCGCCGACCGACTGGACGAAAAGTGCTCCGGGTGACACATCTGTCACCGGCCACGCCGTCGACTTCGGCTGTGCGCGGCCCGTTGTCCCCCGATCTCGAGGCTTCCACCATGCGTGACGTCCCCTTCCTGCGCCGCCTGCTCCTGGGCGCGCCCCTGTTTTTCGCACCAGCGATCGTCGACGCCCAGGTCACGCGCCCTGTTGCTGCCCGCGCCAATTGGGAGCTGGCGGACAAGTTCAATGCCGAGACGATGCGCCGGGTCACCTACAGCACGACGGTGCAGCCGCGCTTCATCGGCAAGAGCGATTCGCTCTGGTACAACTGGCGCGATCGCACGGGCTCGTCGTTCATCCTGGTGTTTCCGCCGACGCGGGTGAAGCAGCCGCTCTTTGATCACGTGAAGCTGGCGGCGGCCCTCACGGCGGCGCATCGCAAGCCGTACGACGGCAACGCCCTGCCGTTCACCTCGCTGGCCTTCACGCGCGACCACAAGGCCATCCGCTTTACGGTGGACTCGGCGCGCTATGAGTGGAACCTGGCGGGCGAGACCATCCGGAACATGGGCCGCCCACCGCGCGCCGATTCGACGCCCCCCGACGAGGAGCGAGAGGAGCGGCAGCAGCAGCAGTTCGGTGGCGGTGGTGGCGGCGGGCAGTTCGGCAACCAGCAGGGCGACTTCCGCAACTATTCGCCGGACTCAAGCGCGTTCGTGTTCGCCCGCGACCACAACCTGTTCCTCGTCGAAAAGGGCAGGACGGACACGGTGAAGATCACGACCGATGGCGAGAAGAACCGCTCCTTCGGCTTCCGTGACACGACGCAGGTGCAGGACTCCACGCAGGGTGGCGGTGGGCGGAACCGCGATCCGCGCGTCCGCGCCAACATTTTCTGGTCGCCGGACTCGAAGGCGTTCGCCATCCAGCGCCAGGACCAGCGGAAGGTGAAGGAGCTGTACCTCGTGAACGTGCTCTCCGACCCGCGTCCGACGCTCATGTCGTACACGTACGCGATGCCGGGCGAGGAGAACGTCGCGCAGTCGGAGCTCTACGTGCACCGCCGCGGTGAGGCGGGGCTCAAGCCGGTCAACGTGCGCAAGTGGAAGGACCAGCGCCTGCTGAACATTCACTTCCCCTCGGGCTCGAACACGCTGCGCGTGGTGCGCCGCGATCGTCCGCAGCGCGCGCTCGAGCTGGTCGAAGTCGACCTCGCGACGAGCGCGATCAAGGTGATGATCACGGAGTCGGTGGAGAACGCGAACCTCGAATGGCAGCTCCCGCGGTACACGAAGGCGGGAACGGCGGGTGACATCGTGTGGTGGTCGGAGCGCTCGGGCTGGGGCCACTACTACCTGTACGACCACAACGGCACGTACAAGAAGCCGCTGACCACGGGGGCGTGGCGCGCGGACCAGGTGCCGCAGATCGACTCGGTCAACGGCATCATCTGGGTGAGCGGCGTGGGACGCGAGGCGGGTGAAAACGTGTACCAGCGCCACCTGTATCGCATGAACGCCGACGGCTCGGCGTTTGCGCGTGCCGACAGCGGCGATGGCGACCACGCGTCGACGGTGTCCCCGACCAAGCGCTACGTCGTGGACAGCTGGTCGCGCCCGGACGTGGCGCCCAGGTCGGTGGTGCGTGATGCAATGGGCAAGGTCGTGATGCCGCTGGAGGAGATGGACCTGTCGCAGCTCAAGTCGATGGGGTGGAAGGCGCCGATGCCGTTCGTGGTAAAGGCGGCCGACGGCACCACGGACATCTACGGCAACATGTACAAGCCGTTCGACTTCGACTCGACGAAGAAGTACCCGATCATCCTGAGCATCTACCCGGGCCCGCAGACGGAGCAGGTGAACGTCGCGTTCAACCCCGGTGGCACGCAGCAGCAACTCGCGCAGCTCGGCTTCATCGTGATCCAGATCGGGAACCGCGGCGGCAACCCGCTGCGCTCCAACGCGTACCAGAGCTTCTCGTATTTCAACCTCCGCGACTATGCACTCGCGGACAAGAAGGCCGGCACCGAACAGCTGGCGGCGCGCTACCCGTTCATCGACATCGATCGCGTGGGCATGTACGGGCACTCGGGGGGCGGGTTCCTCACGGCCGCGGCCCTGATGCTCCCGCCGTACAACGACTTCTTCAAGGTCGGCGTGTCGAGCTCCGGGAACCACGACAACAACATCTACAACCAGAACTGGAGCGAGCAGTACCACGGCCTCAAGGCCACCGTCGCGGGGGCCGCAGCGCAGCGCGGACGTCGTGCCGTGATCGGGGCAGGGGTGGGCGAGTCCTCGGTACTCCCCGACACGAGCATCGTCGACGACAGCATCACCTACACGATCAAGGTGCCGACGAACATTGAGCTGGCGCCCAACCTCAGGGGTCGCCTGCTGCTGGCCACGGGCGACATGGACAACAACGTGCACCCCGGGGGCACGATTCGCCTGGCGAACGCGCTGATCAAGGCGAACAAGCGCTTCGACTTCATGCTCTTCCCTGGAAAGCCGCACGGCTTCATGGATTACCAGCCGTACTTCAATCGCATGATGATGGAGTACTTCGCGGAGCACCTGATCGGGGACTACTACCGATCGGGCGCAGAGATCAAGTAGCGAGTCGGGTGGTGGGGTGGTCGGGTGGTCGGGAAGAAAGCCCCGACCAGCTTCCCCGACAACCCGACCACCCCACCATCCGACCGCTGGCCACGCCCGTCGCTGCGAAACGCTCGCCGCGACGGGCGTCGTCGTTCTGGGCGGGCTGACGTACGAAGTGCTTCGTATTGACATACGAAACCTTTCGTATAGACTTGCCGTCAGGTCAACATCGGAGAGACCTGTGCCGCGTCCACCCGCGATTCCCCAGCCCACGAATGCCGAGCTCGCGATCCTCCGCGTGCTCTGGAACGAGGGCGAGTGCACCGTGCGCGAAGTGCACGAACGCCTCCCCGAGCGTGAGGTTGGCTACACCACCGTCCTCAAGCTCATGCAGATCATGGTCGAAAAGGGCCTCGTGCGGCGCAACGAATCCTCTCGATCGCATGTCTACCGGGCAGCCCTGCCCGAGCGCGAGGCCCAGCGCCAGCTCGTGACCGACCTCGTGGACCGCGCCTTCGAGGGGTCCGCTGCCAGCCTCGTCATGCATGCCCTCGAAAACAACCTGGCCACGGCGGCCGACCTCGCCGAGATCCGCAAGCTGCTGGATGAACGTTCGCCGAGGAGTGCACCATGAGCCTCACGTCGATCCTTGCCTGGACCTTGCTGCACTTCGTTTGGCAGGGCACCCTGCTGGCCGCGGGCCTGGGGGTGCTGCTCGCGGCCATGCGCGGCCGGGGCGCTCACGCGCGCTATCGCGCGGGCGTCGCCACGATGTTCCTGATGGTCGTGGCTCCCGTCGTCACGGCCACCAGGCTGGCACGTCCGGCGCCCGAACGCGCTGGTGCACCAAACGCATCGGTGCTCGATGCCGTCGAGGTCGCGCCCATCGCCGATCGTGGACCCCGCCCGGTGGCTTCCAGTGATGTAGCGGGTGCCGCGCAACCCACCGCTGACGCGTCAGCTCCCCTTGGCCTTTCGATTCCGCCCGCTCTCGCCGACCGGGCGACCGCGTGGACCGAAGCCGCCGCGCCGGTGCTCGTCGCAGCGTGGTTGGCAGGCGTCCTCCTCCTGTCCGTGCGTTTCGGGGGCGGCTGGTTGCGCGTGCGACGCATGACGCGGGAGCATGCGCGGCCGGCGTCGCAGCGCGACAGCGATCGCCTGAGGACCCTGGCGCGCCGCCTGGGCATCGTGACGACGGTGCGGCTCCTCGAGTCAGCGCTCGTGGAGGTCCCGACGGTGATCGGTTGGCTCCGCCCCGTCGTGCTCGTTCCACTGTCGCTCGGGACAGGGCTGTCGCCGCGTGACCTCGAGCTGTTGCTGGCCCACGAGCTCGCGCACATCCGCCGGCAGGACTACCTCCTGAACCTGCTGCAGACCGTCGTTGAGACCGTGCTCTTCTATCACCCGGGTGTCTGGTGGGTCTCCCGCCAGGTGCGCGAGGAACGCGAGCACTGCTGCGACGACATCGCGGTCGCCCTGTGCGATGATCGCGCGGCCTATGCGACGGCGCTGCTCCGACTCGAGGAACTGCGTCAGGAGGCGCCCCGGCTCGCGGTGGCGTCCACGGGCGGCAACCTGCTGCGCCGCATCCGGCGTCTCGTGGTCGTCCCCACGCACCATGCCGACACGCGCACGCACTGGGCCGCGATCCCGTTAGGCGCCGCCGCCCTTGCCGGCCTCGGTGGCTGGGTGACGAGCCCGGCACTCGTGGCGCCGGTGGTGGTGTCATCGCCCGTAGCCGCGATCGCCAAGGCATCGCACGATGAAGATCGCGCGCCCGTGGTCCCGGCGGCGCAACAGCTCCGTGGGGGCGCGCCCGACACGGTCATTCGCTCGAGCACGTCCGGGAGTCTCGAGGAGCGCTGGGCGTGGGCCGAGGGCGCCGCGCGTCGTCGCGGAAGCAGGGCCTTCTGGATCGGCTACAGCATCGCCGGCGATGCGAGCAGGGGGTTGCGCTACATCGACCACCGCGTACCGGTCTACGCGAACGGCAGCGTGTCGATGGGATCGATGCGCTTGAAGGGACCCGCATCGGGCCTCACGTTTCAGGGCGTACGCCTCGATAGTCTCCTTGGGCCCGGTGAGCCGGAGGACCAGGCGATCTTCCTCGGCTTCGTCGCACGCAACGGCCGGTTCGAGCTCGATCGCATTCATGCCTCGGCGTACATCCTGCCGGGCTATTTCGCGGGACGCACGCTGTACTGGATCGGCCGCGGCGCCGACGACGAAAGCGTCGCCCTCGTGCGTCGCCAATTCGACGCCAGCACCGATCGCGAGCATCGACACGACCTGGTGAACATCGTCGGCATGCACCTCGACGGCGCGGTCGTCATGCAGACGTTCCGAAGCTGGCTGTCGGGTGACCAGTCCGAGGACGTGCGCACCGAGGTCGCGGAGGAACTCGGCAACGTCATGACACCCGAGGCGCTGAACCTCGCCGCCCGCCTGGCCCGCGGCGATCGCTCGCGCAACGTGCAACGCGAGGCCGCCGAGGCGATCGGGGAGATGGAGGTCGCGGGCGCGC
>JACMLI010000159.1 GCA_014379705.1 Gemmatimonadaceae bacterium | reverse complement strand
GAAGGTGATGTTGAGCACCTGGGCCACACGTTCGGCGAAGGAGAACAACCCCGCGGCGGGAAGCCCGAAGAGGGCGCCAACCAGCACCGCCGTCCCTTGCTCCCTCGCGACGGTACACGTGGACGCGACAAGGAATCCCGTCGACTGTCGCGCAACGCCTGCCAGCGGCCGCAAGTCGAACGATGGACGCGGACCGGGAGCCCATACCCAGAGCAACACGTTGGCCGCGACGGACGCGACCCCAAGGAGCACGAACACGCCAATGGAGAAACGCCCGAGCGCCGCGAAGATGACCAGCCCCAGGTTGAGCGTGAGCACGTTGAAGACATCGATGATCGCGAGGCGCTCGTACGCGAGGCCCCGCTCGAGCCGCACGCGCGCTCCGGTCCCGAACGCCAGGGAGAGCATCGTAGCCACCGTGACGACCATCGCGGCGTGCCACCGCGCGTCGATGGCGCCAAACCCGAGGATCACCGCCGGAAACACCGCCCCGGCGAGCGTGATCAGGATCCCAACCATGATCTGCAGGCCGGAGAGGGCGGCGTATTCGGCGCTGGTCGGCACCTCGCGGCGGCGTACCAAGGCCTTGCCGATACCGAGTTCGGCCACGTATTGCAGCAGGGCGAGCGTGCCACGCGCCACAGCGAAGAGCCCGAGCTCGGCCGGTGAAACGAGCAGCAACAGGAGCAGGTTCGCCCCGATGCTGATCGTGCGCATCGCGACACCGCGCAGCGTCATCAGGCGCGTCCCGGTGCGGGCGCGCTCGAGGATCGCGTCCGAGTCCATGACGACGTCGGGGCCGTGTGAGGGCTCGGCCGCAGGGAGCATGCTGGTGTGTTGGGGCTGCGAGCTGAGAGCGCCCCGGACGGGGCACGTCGGGGGAAACATGCATCCCCGGGTCCCCAGCTGCCTTCGCTCGAAGGAGCGATCCCTACATCACCACTTCGACCACAATCGGGTGATCGGGCACGGACAGGGTGACCAGCCGGGAGTTGCTCACCGTCCCGCGGGCCGCTGTGCCGGTGGTGAGCGGCACGAAGGTCGTCGCCTTCGTGACCGCGCGCTCGAACCCGATCACGACGGTTTTCGCTGGGGCACTGACGTCGCGCTTCGCGATCTTGTCGTAGCTGAGCTTGTCCTGCCAGAGCACCAGGAAGCGGCGCCCGTCGGCCTTCTCCAGGAGGAGGTGACGCACGCCCACCGTGTCGCCGCTGAAGCTCACCCGCAGCGGGTGCGTCGCGAACGCCGGGGCGCCGCGATCCCCCAGTAATGCAATGAGGTCGCGCAGGCCGGTGAAGGCGGGCTTGCGGCTGCCATCGATGCGCAGGAGGCCGAAGTTGGCCTCCATGTCCGTCTTGTCCGTACCCTGGTCGATCAGCTCGTAGCCGAACGAACGCTGAACGCCCGCGTTCCACAGCTCAACGTACTGGCGCATGGTGTACTTCGCCTGGGCGAGCTCGGTCAGCGACCAGTGCCATGGGTTGGTCGACGCCGACGCGGTGTGGTACCCGACCTCGGTCGCTTGCAACGGACGGTTGGCGTTGAGCACGCGCAGGCCGCTGACGTGCGACGGCAGGTTCGTCGTTGGCGGTTGCCCACCGTCGTATGGGTGCATCACGCCAAAGTCCATGAACGCGCTGAGGTCACCGACCGCGCCGGCACTCTCCGGACGCGCGAGCGATGGTCCAAGCACGCGGTGCATCGACGCCATCTGCGGATCGGCCTTGACCTGTGCGGAGAGGGCGCGCTGGGACCGGCGCACTTCCTCGGCCCAGTTGGGGCGCCCCGACCAGTCGTGCTCGTTCACGCCTTCCCACGCCGCGATGTTGTTCGCGCCAATGCGGTCGCGCAGGTCGCGGATGTGGGACATGTCATCATAGTTGGTGCCGGGCCCCGTGTCGCTCCGCCTCGGGCTCACAATGACGGTGAAGCGCGCGCCCGTGAGCTGCGAGACTTCGCGCCAGCGGTCGTACACCGTGCGCATCCAGTCCTCGTTCGGGAGGCTCGTGCCGCCGTCGCGCAGGTGCCGCAGCCCGAGCTCCTGCAGGCGCGGTAGGATGATCGAGTGATAGCCACTGCCATACACCCGGTCGAAGTAGCTCAGGTGGATGTTGACGCCGATCGAGGACACGAAATCCTCTGCACGGCTTGGCTGCAGCTGCACGTACTGGTTGTTGACCGCGTGGAGCTCGGCTCCGGCGGCCACTTCACGCACCGCCGACTTCCCCGGCGGGGAACCGCCCGCCATGAGGGTCGTGAGGCCGAGGCAGGCGAGACGCCTGGCCGTGTCGGCCGTCCGAACTCGAGCGCGCGCAGGCGCGATCACCGGATCTCCTGCCACCGCGGCACTGGGCTCGCTCGCCGCGAGGGTGGACTCGTACGCTGATGGAAGTGCGCATTCCGCCACTACGGATGCCTCGCCGGTTGGGAGCGGAGGCACGTTGACGGCCTGCATGGGATCGGAACAGCCGATCACCAGCCCTGCGATGGTGAACACGACGGCGGCCTGAAAGGTCCGCGTGCGTTGGGATGCTGCTGCTGCAACCACTTGGCCCCGCTTTGTGAAACGTCGGCAGCTCGACCGGCGTGGCACGGGGTGCGTGCGGTAGCCTCGGAGCTTTGCGTCGCCGGCTTTCGCCGGTTTTGCCTTTGTCTCGTTCCTGTCTCGGCATCTCGGTCGCCAAGCTGAACTAGTACGGAGACGAGCTGGACAGGAGCGGGAAACGAGCGGGGCTGTTTCGCTGGGTGGGTCGCAGTTTGGGGGTGATGGGGGTTACGGCGAGCGGG
>JACMLI010000158.1 GCA_014379705.1 Gemmatimonadaceae bacterium | reverse complement strand
GACCATCGCCAGGGTGGCCAGCGCAGCACCCATGGCGCGCGAGGGAGTGTGGACGGGCCGGGACATGCCCAACGGTACGCGGCCGATGCCGCGCACGTCAGGGGGCAGCGTGCTCCCGCGCGTGGGGGGGAAAGGATCGGGAGCCTAACGAGCGACGACGCGGAGGCGCACGACCAGCGGGCGGCCCTCGTCATCTTCGGTCTTCAGGTAGACCTTCCCCTTGCCGAAGTACGCCCCGCCGTATTCCTCGATGCCGTACGGCACGCGCACGGACCCCGACCAGGCTCCCCTCGGGTCGAGCACCACGAAGGTGGTTCGGTTCGAGTCGGAACCCAGCAACTGGCGCGCCCACGTGTTCCCATCCTCATCGACCTCGAGGCGCGTGAAGGCTGGGGCGGTCGTGGGCAAGTCCTCGAGCTTCGCAGCGAACTTCGCCTGACCCTCGCCGACGCTCTGGGAGGCAGACTTCACCGCCTGGTCCCGGCGTGCGACGCGCTGCGCCTCGGGGATGGGCTCTCCCTTCCATGCCGTGGACGCCACCCACGTGGAATCCCGGCCCGTCGGGGCGCGGACGACGCGGAAAGCGTCGGAGACGCCGCGCACCACGCCGCCCCACGGGTGAAGCCCATGGTGCACCCGCGGAGTCCAGGGGACCAACATCGTCATCTGCACGTTCTGCTTTCCATCGGGCCCCGCGGAGCGGAACATCCAGACGCGTTCCTCCACGGTATCCGGAACCCAGATCGTATCGATGGGCGCGAGGTCGAGTCCGTACCTGGCATACGGCACTCCCTTCGGTGGCTCGCCGGCCCGCCCCGTGATGAACGCAGGAATCACGATACGCCTGGCGGTGTCGATGGCGATGTCGCCCCAGTAGCAGCAGAACGTGACGCTGCTCTTGACGAACGTCCCCGACGTGTCGAACACGCTCGTGCGCCCCTCGCCGGGATCGTGGAGTGCGATCCGGTCGCCGCGGGTCGCGATGAAGCCGACGCGGAACTCACCGGGGCCGCTTCCTTCGCGCCCCATCGTGCGCTGGAAGCTCCCGTTCGGGTTGAACACCTTGATGATCGAGGGCTTGCTGTCCACCACGTAGAGGCGTCCGGCGGCGTCCGCGGTGAAGCTCTGGGGATTCAGCAGCTCCCCGGGCGTGCCCTCGGCGCCGCCATAGCGCACTTCCTCGACGAGCGTCCAGCCCTCGGTCGAATCCCGCCATTCCGGCCCGTGAGAGCGTATGGAGAGCACGCCCCCGGCCAACGTGTCGATTCGGACCAGCGTTGGTCGAGCGGCGCTGCTGGTGCGTTCGCAGGCACCAAGGCAGGCGAGACAAGCGGCAAGCACAATCCGTTGCATGACGTCCACGGTGTGGGAGTCGGGATCTTGAACTGCAAGGGGTGGCGGAGGGAACCACCGCGGTTCAACGTGCGGAGGGACAGGGATGGAGCGTCCATTCCTCGCGCCCGGGGAACTCCAGCAAGGCGGAACGCATGGCCACCGAACCCTTCGATCCTGACGCGGCCCTCACGCGCCGCGAGTTCAGCCGACGCCTTGGGGCAGCGACGCTCACCGGGTCCGTGCTTGGAGTGCCCGAGCTGCGCGACCATGCCGCGGCGCCGCACGGCGATCCCCTGGTGACTCCGGCCGATGATCTCTGCTTCATGCCCGCCACGCAACTCGTGGCGTTGATGCGCGCAAAGAAGGCCTCGGCGCGGGAGGTGATGCAGGCGCACCTCGCGCAGATCGAGCGCGTGAACCCCAAGGTAAACGCCATCGTCACATTGGTCGCCGAACGTGCCCTGGCCGACGCCGCCCGCGCTGATGCCGCGCTGGCCCGCGGCCGTGCTCTCGGCCCCCTTCACGGCCTGCCGATCGCGCACAAGGACCTTGTCGAAACGGCGGGGATACGCACGACGCGTGGCTCCCCGTTCTTTCGCGACGACGTGCCTGCGCGCGACGCCCCGATCATCCAGCGCATCCGCGCCGCCGGGGCCATCACCTGCGGCAAGACCAACACGCCGGAGTTTGGCGCCGGGTCTCACACTTTCAACACTGTGTTCGGGGCGACGCGGAATCCGTACGACACGACCAGGACGTGTGGCGGGAGCAGCGGCGGTGCCGCCGTCTCACTCGCGAGCGGCATGCTGCCCATCGCCGACGGGAGCGATACCGGAGGTTCACTGCGCAACCCCGCAGCGTTCTGCAACGTCGTTGGCTTCCGGCCGTCTCCCGGGCGCGTGGTGAGGGGAGGGGGCCCGTGGTCGCCGCTCTCCGTTTCCGGCCCCATGGCGCGCAACGTCGCCGACGTGGCGCTCTTTCTCAGCGTCCTCGCGGGACCCGATCCCTCCGATCCCCTCACGATCACCGAGGATCCCGCGCGCTTCGCCCGTCCGCTCGGACGCGACTTCAAGGGCGTCCGCGTCGCCTGGCACAGGGGACTCGGCGGTATTCCGTTCGAGCCGGAACTTCTCCAGGTCGTCGACGCGAACCGGAAGGTATTCGAGTCGCTGGGATGCGTCGTGGAGGAAGCGGAGCCGGACTTCACGGGCGTCGACGACGCGTTCCCCACGCTGCGACACCTCTCGTACCATGTCCAGTACGCGGCCATGGCGAAGCAACGCCCCGAGTGGATGAAGGAGACGATCAAGTGGGAGATCGCCGAGGCCGAACGACAGAGCGCCGCCGATGTCGCGCGCGCCTCCGCGCGGCAGACACGGATGTTCGCGCAGGCTTTCGCGTTCTTCGAGCGATACGAGTACTTTGTGCTGCCCGTGACCCAGCTCTCCCCCTTCAACGTCGACCTCGACTATCCACGCGAGGTCGCGGGGACGGCGATGACGACCTACATCGATTGGATGCGCTCGTGCTGGTACGTGACGTTCATGTCGAATCCGGCGATCTCGGTCCCCGCCGGGTTCACGGCCGGTGGACTACCCGTTGGCATCCAGATCGTGGGTCGGGCTCGTGGAGACTGGAGCGTCCTGCAGATGGCCCACGCGTTCGAGCAGGCGACGCGTCACGGCCGGCGCCGGCCTGGCGTCGCGACCTGACGCCGGCCACGCTGCATCCGCGATGGGAACGACACTGGGCACCTGCCTTCGCAGGTGCGACGGGGGCGTTTTCGTTCGTTTGTCCATCCGTGGCTCCTGCGAAGGCAGGAGTCCAGGGTCTTTCGCCACGCGTCGATGCTGCGTGGCAACCTTCCTTGTGTAAATGAAGTCTCCGTACGTTGATGGTTCGGTCGTGGATGGCGTCGTTGGCCTCCTCACCGTCGAGTCGGGGGGCGCCCGCAATGCGATGACGGTTTCCTGCTTCTCGGAACTCGCGCATCATCCCACTGCACTCTGGGTCTCCGTCGCGAATGACAGCCACACGCACGCGCTGCTCTCGGCGGGAGGAACGTTCAGCCTGTCGCTTCTTGCCGCCGACCAGGGCGGCGTGGCACGGGCGTGCGGGGCGGTCTCGGGGCGGGAGCGTGACAAGTGTGCCGGGCTCGCGCTCTACGCACCCCGCCCGGCCTTCTGGTTCCTCCGCGGTGCGCTCACGGGCACCGCGTGTCGCGTGTACGAACAGATCCCCGTGGGAGACCACACGATCTTTCTTGGCGAAATCCTCTTCGGCGAGTTCGACAGCCGGCGCAAGTTCCGCCGGCACCTGCTGATCGCGGACCTGCAGGCGTCATGATCTGGCCGTCACGCGACATCTGGGACACGCGCACGCAGAACGTCTGCTCGGCGCTCACGTCGGGGGAAATCGACGCCGCGGAAGTGTACCTCACCGCGACCTTCGCGCAGGTCAGCCTGTCGCCAGCGCGCATCGCGATCAACCCGAATGCCCTGTACCCGGTCGTCGACACGATCCGGCGCACGCGCCGATTTGCCGTGAACGTGCTGGCGGCCGGGGACCGCGAGCTGGGGGTGCGCATGATGGGCATGCGACGGCGCGAGCCGGGGAAGGGCCCCATCCTGGGCGTCGAGCTGCAGGAGAAGCACGGCGTGGCGTGGCTGCCCCGCGCCCTGCGCACGGTGTTCTGCGAGGTCGAGTCCATGCACGACGTCGGAGACCACACCCTCATCGTCGGCCGGGTGATCGAGAGCGTGCCTAATATAGCGCGCGAGGGCGAGCGGCCCCTGATGTTCTCGCGGATCGCGGGGGTGCAGAGCCGTTTCCCTGGCCTGAGCCATGTCCTGCGCCGCATCCTGTCGGAGACGGGGATGTGGCACCTCCTCAAGCGCGGCATCACGCGCCTCCGTCCACCGCCGCCGCCCGACATCAAGAAGCGCACGTTCGACGAGGGGGGCGTCACGCTCGAACAGGTCGATGTGGTCCTCAAGTCCGGGGTCTCGGACACGGGGCGTTTCGTCCTACCGTCGGTTCCGCCACCGGTGCTGAACCGGGAGATGGGAATCTGCGTGGTCGGCACGGGGTGGGGGACATTCCACGTGCAGCTGATCCGCAAGGCGAATCCGCGGGCGCGTATCTATCTGTGTGGGCGAGACGCGGAGCGCACGGCCCGGCTGGCAGGCAAACTGGATCTTGCCGGCCACTTCAATGGACTCGACGCGGCCCTGGCCGACCCACGGGTCGACGGCCTCACGCTCGCCCTCCCGCACGACCTCCATAGTTCCGCCGCGCAGCGTGGTGCGGCCGCGGGCAAGCACGTCCTCGTCGAGAAGCCGATCGCGATCTCCCTCGCCGATGCCGACGCCATGATCGCGGCCGCCCGACGCGCGGGCACGATCCTGATGTGCGCCGAGGACATGCACTTCCGCCCGGGCGTTGCCGAGGCCGTGCGCCGCATCCGCGCGGGAGACATCGGTGAGCCGCTGTACCTCCTGGCGCATGCCGGTGGGTACCGTCGCAGCACGGGTTGGGCAGCGCAGAAGGAGCGCATGGGAGGCGGCGTGCTGATGGACATCGGCGTCCACTATGTCCATGGGATCCGCCTCCTGATGGGCGAACCCGACACCGTGCGCGCCTCGCGCGCCATGCAGATCAATGTTCGCATGGAGGCTGAGGACAGCGCGCAGGCCACCTTTGCCAGTCACTTCGGCTGGGAGGCGCACCTGCTCACGAGCTGGTCGACGAGCCGCGGGCACCTGCCCGACTTCGTCGTCCTGGGCGACCGGGGCACGATCCACCTCTGGCCGAACGACCCGTACCTCGACTTCTTCCCGGCGGCACCACGCCCGATCACGCGCTTCCTCTCGCACGTTCGGCCTTACGCGTTGCGCGATCGCCTGATGAAGCCCGAGCACCAGCGCGTGCGCGTGCCGCTGCGCGGCTCCGTGCGCACCGGCTACGAAGGCGAGATGCGCGAGTTCCTCTCGGCGATTGCCGAGCAGCGAGCACCGTCACTGAAACCCGAAACGGCGCGCCGCGACCTGGAGATCGTCCTGTGTGCGTATGAGGCACTCGAACGATCTCCCGAGGCCGTCGCGATTCCCCCACTGTCCGCTAGTCCGCCCGGATCGACGTGAGCGGGTCGACGCGCGTGGCGCGTCGCATCGGTACCAGGCACGCGAAGACCGCGACCACGGCGATCACCGTCGACACCGTGAGGAACGTCACCGGGTCGAAGGGGGACACGCCGTAGAGCAGCGTCGTGATGAACCGGGCGAGTGCCAGCGCGCCCGCGATCCCGACGACGATCCCGATGCCCGCGATCATCACCCCCTGGCGCAACACCATCTGCACCACCTGCGACGTGCCGGCGCCCAGGGCCATCCGGATGCCGATCTCACGCTGCCGCTCGCTCACCATGTAGGCGAGGATGCCATACGTGCCGATCGCGGCGAGCAGGAGGGCCACACCAGCGAAGATGCCGAGCAGCTGCGTGAGGAAGCGCTGCCTGACGAGTGAGTCGCCCACCACGTCGTCCATCGTCCGCATCTGGACGATTGGCAGGGTCGGGTCCATCGCAGTCACCGTGCTCCGGATGGCCGGCATGAGGCTGGTCACCGGTCGCGACGTCTGGACCACGAGGTTCATCTGGTTCGGCACGAAGCCGACCTGCGCTCCCTGCTCGAAGACGAAATAGAGCTCCGTCCCTGCCGGGTTCTCCAGCCCGCCCTGCTTCACGTCCCTGGCGATCCCGACGATCGTGAACCAGGGTGAGTTCGTGGGGCCGCCGTCCACGCGCAGGCGCCGTCCGATGGGGTTCTGGTCCTTGTAGAAGCGCTTCGCGAGCGCCTCATTGATCACGACCACCGGGCTCCCTGTCACGTCGGTCGGCTCGAAGCCGCGCCCGTCGCGCATCCGGATTCCCATCGTCTCGAAGTAGCCCACGGTCGCTGTCTGGTAGTAGTCGACATTGGCCGGCGGATCGCCCTCCTTCGGTTGGTAGCCCTCGAAGTCGGTGTCGTTCGCATTCACCTGCCGGAGCGGTGGGAGCCCCGTCATCCCGGACGCCCGCTCGACCCCTGGAATCTCCTGAAGGCGTGAGACGAGTCCGGTAATGAACTGCGACCGGCGCCCCGGCTCGTTGTACGTCGCCTGTGGCAGCACGACGCCGAAGGTGATGCGTCCCTCGCTGGCGAAGCCGGCATCGACCGTCGTGAGGTTGCGGAAGGTGCGGATGAGGAGCCCGGCGCCGATGACGAGCATGACGGCAAGCGCGATCTCACCGATCACGAGGCCGCGCCGCACGCGATTGCGGCTGACGGTCGCCGTGGTGCGCGCGCTCCCGTCGCGGATCGACTGCGTCACCGCCTGCTCGCCGAGGTGCAGGAGCGGCGCGAGTCCGAAGACGAGCCCCGTCGTGAGGGCGACGCCAACCGTGAAGGCGAGCACCACCGGGTCGAGGGTGATCTCCGTGGCGCGCGGGATGCTGTCGGGATTGAGCGCGAGGAGGTACTTGAGCCCCCAGTACGCGAGGCCGAGGCCAAGCGCGGCACCGAGCACGGAGAGCACCGTGCCCTCGACCATGAACTGCCGCAGGATGCGCGTGCGCCCCGCGCCGAGCGCCGTGCGCACCGCGAACTCGCGATGCCGCGACTCGGCGCGCGCGAGCAGCAGGTTCGCGACGTTGGCGCACGCGATGAGGAGCACGAGGAGCACGGCACCCTGGAGCACCCACAGGGCCCGTTTGACGTTGCCCACGACCTCGTCCTGCAGGGGGGCCATCTGCAGCCGGTGCGTGGAGTCGTTAGGCGCGTGCCCCGTCACCGCCCATTCGCGCCATTGCCGCAGCATGCCGGCGAGCTCCGCACTCGCGCCCTCCGCGGACGACCCCGGCGCCATGCGCCCGACGAGATACAGGAAATGCGAACCTCGGTTGGTCCTGAGGGCCGGGTCGAGGCCGAGGGGCATCCAGAGGTGCGCCCTGGCGTCGTGCAGGTCGAAGCCCGGCGGCATCACGCCGACCACCGTGCTCGCCTGCCCCTGGATCTGGAGCAAGCGACCCACGATGTTCGGGTCGCCGCCCAGGCTCCCCTGCCAGAGTTCGTGGGAGATGACGACCACGGGATCGGCGTTGGGCAGGTCCTGCTGCGTCGTGAACGCCTGCCCGCGCACCGGTTTCACCCCAAGGACGTCGAACATGTTGGCGGTGATGAACGCGGCGTTGACCCGCTCGGGCCGCTCCCCCTCGCTCAGGTTCATCGCTCCCGTCGTGTAGGCCGCGACCTCGGAGAAGGTGCGCGTGTGCTCCTTGAACTCGAAGTATTCCGGCGGCGAGATCCAGAACTTGCTGAAGTTGAGCGTCGGGAACTGGCTCGTGATGAACATGAGCCGGTCCGAGGCCGGGTAGGCGAGGGGCTTGCGCACGACGCCGTTGATCACGCTGAAGATCGCGCTGTTGGCGCCGATGCCGAGGCCGATGGTGATCACGGCGAGGGTGGCAAACCCGGGAGAGCGACGCAGGAGGCGCATCCCGTAGCGCACATCCTGCCATGTCGACTCCATCACGGCGCCGCGTCGCACGTCGCGCACCTCGTCCTTGATGTGCTCCAGGGCGCCCGCCTCCACGCGCGCGGCCCGACGCGCGTCGTCGGGAGCCATGCCCTGTTTCACCTTCTCCTCGACCAGGAGTTCGACGTAGGCGCGCAGTTCCTGGTCCAGGTCGCGTTCGACCCTCGAGCGCGCAAAGAGGTTCTTGAAGAGGCTCATGGTCAGTTGGCCTGGAGGGCGAGGGAGATCGCCATGGCGATGCGCTCCCACTGGCTCACCTCGGATTCGAACTGTCGTCGGCCGGCCGCCGTGAGCTTGTAGTAGCGGGCGCGCCGGTTGTTCTCACTGCTGCCCCAGCTGGCGACGAGCCAGCCGGCTTCTTCCATGCGATGGAGGGCGGGGAAGAGGGAGCCTGGCTTCACGAGGAATGTGCCCCGAGTGATCGCCTCGACGCGGCGCGAGACGCCCAGCCCGTGCAGCGCGCCGAGGTTCAGCGCCTTGAGGATCAGGAGATCGAGGGTGCCCTGCAGGAGGGCGGTGCGTGGAGGAGGCACGGTCATCGCTCGTATAGAATGTCAATACGACAGCGATTTCGGGGTTTTGGTTTCACTCACGCGACTCGGAGTGCCGATTCTCGGCTTCGCCGGACCGGGATGACACGTGTGCGCACCCTCCGCTGGAACGACTGATCCTTGCACCCCGGGGCGCCGCCAATGACCATTCGGCGATGCCAGTGACCTTCCGCGCGTACCGCCCCGAAGATCGTGAGGCATTGCTCACGATCTTCGACGCGAACTGTCCTGAATTCTTCGCGCCGAACGAGCGCGAAGACTTCGAGGGCTTCCTCGGCGCGCTCGAGCCCAACGCGCGCGCGGCGATGGACGATGCGTACGGCTACGTCGTCGTCGAGGACGCGGGCATGGTGGTCGGCGCGCACGGTGTGCGTGAGGACGCCGAACACCAGGGCTGCCGACTGACGTGGATTCTCTTTGCTCCCGACGCGCAGGGACGCGGCCTCGGCCGGCACGTCATGGATCGCGTGCGCAAGGTCGCCCGGCGCAAGGGCGCGACGAGTGTAGGTATCGCAGCGAGTGGAAAGTCGGCACCTTTCTTTGCAAAGTTCGGCGCCGTGGTCGAACAGGTCACGCACGACGGGTGGGGCCCGGGCATGGACCGGATTGACATGCGACTCGATGTCGCGCCAACGCCAGCGGAGACTGCCTGAAGCCGTTCGAGCACCTCGCCGATGCCACGGCGCCTGACGGCACCAGGCTCACGCTACACCGTCACGACGGGGCGTATCTCCTGCGCGCCGACGGCGCCGAGCTGATGTCGACGCGTCGCACGCACTCGGAGCTGGCGCTGGCGGAAGCCGCCTGCGTGCCCGTTGCGTCGCGCCCGAGCGCCCAGGTGCTCGTGGGCGGTCTCGGCCTCGGTTTCACCCTGCGCGCGGCCCTCGGTCACCTCGGTACCGACGCTACGGCGGTAGTTGCGGAGATCGTGCCGGCGGTGATCGACTGGAATCGGAACCCTGAATACGGCCTCGGCGGGGACGCGCTGCGGGATCCGCGCGTCGTCATCCGGCAGGCCGACGTCCTTGACGTGATCCGCGAGTCGACTGACGCGTTCGACGCGATCATGCTCGACATCGACAATGGCGCGAACGCGATCACGAACGCGGGAAACCAGGCGCTCTATTCGGCGAAGGGGATCCGTGCGACGGTGAAGGCGCTCCGGACAGGCGGGCTGGTGGTCTACTGGTCCGCCGTTGCCGACGTCCGTTTTGCGAAGGCCCTGCGCAGTGAGGGGCTCGAGGTTTCGACGATCAGGAGCCGGGCGCACACCACCGCGGGCCCCCAGCACGAGCTCATCGTGGCGCGGGCCCCGGACGCCACTGGTCCACTAGCCCGCTAGTCCACTCGTCCAGGACCCCATGTCGTGATCCGCAGTTTGGCTCCGACTACCCGATGGACGCGTCAATGAAGACGCTCCCAACCGATGAGGTGACCAATCCGATGAGGTTCATGATGATGATGCATGCCCCGCGTGGGAAATCCGGGGAGTACCAGATCGACAATTGGACGCCGGACGACTTCAAGGCGCACATCGCCTACATGCGCCAGTTGAACAAGGGCCTCGTGGAAGCCGGCGAGTTCGTCGGGGCCGAGGGGCTGGCGTCGCCCGGCGATGCGCGCGTCGTCCGTGCGGGCACCAATGGACTTCCCGTGGTCTCCGACGGCCCGTTCCCCGAGTCGAAGGAGTTCCTTGCCGGCTACTGGATCGTGGATGTCGACACGCCCGAGCGTGCCCATGAACTCGCGGCCAAGGCGTCGGCGGCCCCTGGCCCGGGGGGCGCACCATTGAACATGGCGATCGAAATCCGGCAGGTCATGAGGTTGCCACCCGAACTGTGACCCCTGGCGGGACCGACGTTGCCACCCTGCGCCTGCTGCGCGACCTCGCGCCGCAGGTGCTGGGCGTGGTGGCGCGTCGGCATGGGGACTTCGCGGCCGCGGAAGACGCGGTGCAGGAGGCGCTCATCGCAGCGGCGGAGCAGTGGCCCGTTGCGGGCGTGCCGTCGAACCCGAAGGGGTGGCTTTACCAGGTGGCGTTGCGTCGCCTGAACGATCACTGGCGGAGCGAGGTGGCGCGCCGGCGTCGCGAGGACGAGGCGGCCACGCTCGACGCGATGGACGAGCCCTTCGTTCCGCCCCCGGATGCCGACATCGGCGTCGAGCGCGACGACACGCTCGTGCTGCTCTTCATGTGTTGTCACCCGGCGCTCACGGCCCCGTCGGCGATCGCACTCACGCTGCGGGCCGTGGGGGGGCTCACGACCGCGGAGATCGCGAGCGCCTTCCTCGTCCCCGAAACCACCATGGGGCAGCGGATCAGCCGGGCGAAGCAGGGGATCAAGGCATCGAAGGTGCCGTTCGAGCTGCCGACGCCGCGCTCGCGCGGTGCTACAGGTGCTGTACCTGGTCTTCAACGAGGGCTACACGAGCACGGCCGGCGAGACGCTGCATCGCCCGGACCTGTCGAACGAGGCGATCCGGCTCGCGCGTGGGCTGCACGCGATGCTGCCCCACGACGCCGAGGTCGCGGGATTGCTCGCGCTGATGCTCCTGACCGACGCCCGCCGCGCGGCGCGCACCGGACCAATCGGGGAGCTCATCCCGCTCGACGAGCAGGATCGCGCCCGGTGGGATGGCGCGCTGATCGCCGAGGGGGTCGCGCTCGTCTCCCGCGCGCTGTCCAGTGGACGGGTCGGGCCGTACCAGCTCCAGGCCGCCGTTGCCGCGCTCCACGATGAAGCCGTGCGGGTCGAAGAAACGGATTGGCCGCAGATCCTCGCATTGTATGACTTGTTGATGCGCATGTCCGACAATCCGATGGTCGCGCTCAACCGGGCGATCGCGGCGGCCATGGTGCATGGGCCGGCCGTCGGGCTTGAACGCCTTGCGGCGCTCGACGAGGACCCGCGCATCAAGGGACACTACCGGCTCGATGCCGTGCGAGGCCACCTGCGCGAGATGGAAGGCGACCACGCCGCGGCCATCGCGCACTATCGTGCCGCGGCGTCGCGCACGACGAGCATCCCGGAGCGGAACTACCTCGTCGACAAGGCGGCCCGACTCGCCGTGCGCTCGCCGATCGGCGACGTCTGACGACAGACTGGCGGACCGGTAGCGGGTGGTCTCGGTCGTGATCGAAGCGCGGGATAGCGACCGGATCATTGGCGTACTACAATCGAAGGGTGTCGCTCACCGGCCCGACAGCTCACGGTCGCAGGGGTCATGGGGGCCGTCGATGGTGCGCCAATGCCGGAATCACGGCGAGGGATGAGAAGCGAACGAAGGCGGACATGATGCCGTATGTGAAGGATTGGTTCCAGGGGCCGAAACCTCAGGGGAGGTCGCGGGCGTGCGACCGGTAGGCAACGCTCCGGAAACCATCACCCGTGTTCGAGCCCCGCGTTAGGCTGCCCTCCGCACGCATGAGTCCTCGACACCCCTCCCGGCCCCGATGACGTTCGGCCATCGGCGCCGGACCTTCGTGACGATCCCCCTGCAACGCGCGCTCCTTCTCTCACTCGCTGCCCAACTCTTCGCTGCGTCCCTCGCCGCCCAGGCACCTCGGGTCCGCGAGATTGGGTCGGCGTCGTTTGGCAGGCGCGAGGGCATACCGGCAGGCCCGGTCCTCGGCATGATGCTCGGGCGTGACGGCTCGCTCTGGGTCGCGACGCAGCGGGGGGTCCGGCGATACTCGGGATCGGGGTGGACCACGGACGGCGTGCCCGCCGAGGTGACGACGGGTCTCGTGCGCGCCGTCGTGGACGGCGGCGATGGCACGCGCTACTTCCTGCGCAACAACGAAGTGCTGCAGCATCGCGGCGTCACCCTGCTGCACCGCGTGGCGCTGCCGGCCGGGGCCTCCCCGAACTATTCCGCCGCGCTGACCGGCGCGTTAGGCACGATTCCTGTCCTCGTGATCGGTGGTCGCGATGGCCTGTACGAGGTGTCAGGGTCGACGGTCGAGAGCGTCGCCCCTTCCGGCGGGCTTC
>JACMLI010000157.1 GCA_014379705.1 Gemmatimonadaceae bacterium | reverse complement strand
GATCCTCGGCCATCCAACGGGGCGGCTCCTGCTCTCGCGCCATCCGTATCCCCTGGACGTGGAGGCCATGCTCGTGAGAGCGGCGGAGCGAAAGGTGGCGGTCGAGATCAACGCCGATCCGAAGCGGATGGATCTCGACTGGCGCCACCTGCGTCGCGCTCGCGAGCTCGGCGTCACCATCGTCATTGGGCCGGACGCGCACTCCGTGAAGCAGCTCGACTACGTGTTCGGCGGGGTGGGCATGGCGCGAAAAGGTGGACTCGAGGCGAAGGACATCCTGAACACGCGCGATGCGGACGCCGTGGTAGCGTTCGCCCGCGCCCCGCGGCTCCAATAGACACAAGGCGCGCCGGAACGGAGCGAGATCAGTCCTGGGTTGGCTCGGCGCCCGCCCTGGACTCATCCGCCGGAGGCTCCGGGGCATAAACGAACACCGACTTACCGCCTTGTAACGCCAGCCGGTGCCCGGGGGGCAGTTGCCACCTCCCGCTCGGATGCCGCGTCATCTCGATGACTTCGGGCTCGCCGGTCGGTCCCCCGCCCGCGCGATAGCACACGATGGCTCGATCAGGCGATTCGAGCAGGTGCCCCACGATGTGCAGGGTGGGCTCGCGCGTCATGTATCGCACCATGTGGTCCGGGATCGGCCACCCGAGAGCCCCATACGTGATACGGAACCGGTATCGGAGGTCCACCGCCTCGATGAGGGCGCGCAGCAATCCGCGCGCATCGAGGGCCCGCAACTCTTCGTCGTTATGCACCCCGGCGAATGCTTCCTCCCAGTCGCCAGGACGAGTGGCACGCGACTCCGCGGCCTTCGCGACGTGCCACTCCACGACCTCGGGCGATGCATCGGGATGCCGTCGCCGGTAGTGCTCGGGGGTGACTTCGCGACTGTTGCGCTCGAGGAAGAAGCGACGGCGATCCAGCGCGTGCCGTTCGCCCGCCTCTGTCTGGATCAGGTCGACGGCGTCGTCCCAGCGCTCTTCGTAGGTTGCCGCGAGATAGCTGGCAATGGCGGCTTCCGGCGAATCGTCCGGCCACGTCCCCGAGACGAACCTCGGCGGCGTGGGATCCTGTCCCGAATCCCACTCGAAGAACCCACGCACGCCGATCGTGCGATCGCTGACCTGGTGCGCCACCTCGAGTCGTTCGGCGGCGGTTCCGGCGGCCGTGAACTGCCTGACGAGCCGACCAAGTTCGGGATCGAGTGCGGTGACTTCCGCCACGAGCGCCTTCGCGCGCGGCACGGGCCGGCCATCCAGCCGCAGGCGGCATTCGAGCATCTGGGTGACCGCGCGATGCAGGAGGAGGCTGGCATTCACCTCGTCGCTCTCGATGATGTCCGCCGCGTCCTCGAGCGGGGTGGCGGCTGCATAACGAGCGGCATCCGCCTTCGGCCCCTGCAGCACTTCCGAGAGTTCCAGCCAGGACCGAGCCTCATCACAGAGGCGCTCCATCTCCGACTCCTGGCCAAGGACGATGAACCCCGTCGCCAGCATGTGCGCCGTGATGCGGCGGCCGGTCCTGTGTTCCGTCTCGAAGTACGAGCGGACGGCGTCGGGCGAGTTGATGAAGATCTCGGTGGGAACCCCCTCGAAGAATCGCTGCACGCGACGCCGATACGGTGCTTCATGGAGGACATACAGGTCGATGTCACTCGACGCATGCGCCTCGCCGCGCACGATCGTCCCGGTGGCGACAATGCCCAGCGGCTCGGTGACGCCGAGGACCCACGCGACCGCCGATTTGAGCGCACGGTCGTGTTTGGGCCCGAGGTCAGGCCAGCGGCAGTGTGCGAAGACTTCGTCGTTCATGCCCGAAACTAGCTTATCGTTTCACGCCAACGAATGCCCGCGCCATCCGCGAAGAGCCCTGGGGGGGACCAGTCGCTGTCCGCCGAAAGACGTGACGCCCTACCTGAGCGCCCCCACGAGCCGCCCGCCCCTGATCACCTGCGCCGGCGTCCGCAGCGCGCGGATGTCGGCGGTTGGGTCGGCGCGATACACGACCAGATCGGCGATCTTCCCCACCTCGATCGTCCCCAGCGTGCTCTCGATTCCGATCGCCGCCGCTCCCACCGACGTCGCCGACCGCAGGACCTCGAGGGGTGTGAGCCCCACGGAGTCCACGAGCGCCTCGATCTCGTCGAAGATCGGGATCCCGTCGGTGCCGACGGTGAGCGGGATCCCAATCTCATGGGCCGCCTTCGTGACCTCGATGGTCCACGCCCAGGCGGCGGTCCCGATGCTCCGCCGGATGACCGCGACTGTCGGATCCAGGATCGTTCCTCGGCGCTTCAGGGTGGCAAGGACCGCGAGCACGCGCGGGTCCCGTGGCGCAATCGACGTGTAGGGCGCGGGCGGGCCGAACGGATTGAACGGATGCGGGCCGTCGTAGTGCGATGGGAGTGTCGCGGTGCCCTCCCATACGAGAAGTGCCGCGTGCGACACCACGTCGATGTCGGCAGCGGCGACCTCGGATGGACGCATCGGGAAGACCGTCGTGTGACTCCAGGCGCGCATCCCCGCGTCGTGTGCAGACGTGGCGATCTTCCGCACCAGGTCGGGCGAGAGGTCCGAGTAGATCTTGATCCCTGTCGCGCCGCTCTCCCTGGCGCCCCGTAGCGCGCCGGCCAGGTCGTTCGAGTCGGTCACGGCCAGGAGCCACGGGACTTCCCCTAAACCTGAAAGCCCCGCGACGCGCGGATCGTCCCTCATGAACTGCGGCCCCGCCCAGAAGGCCGATGTGTATATCCGCGGGAACCGCGCCGAGTCCGGACTGTCGGTAAGCTTCGCGTAGTCGGGTGCGCAGCAGGCCATCTCGCGAATCGTGGTGACGCCGCGACGGAGCATGGAGTCGAGACTCGCCCGCACCGCCGCGGTGTTGCGCGGATCGAAGTGCACGTGGCTGTCGATCAGTCCCGGCGTCACGAAGGCGCCGGCCACGTCGAACGTGGAGCTGTCGTCAGGCGCCGCGGCGCGAAGAGCGGTGATGCGTCCGGCGCGTACCTCGATCGTCTGCCCAGCGCGCGGTGCACCGCCAAGGCCGTCGATCACCGTGACGTTTGCGAGGACCAGGTCGGGCGCACCGTCTGATGCCGCGTCCCGGCGCGTGCAGGCCAGCATCAGCACAGCGATGGCCAGGAGCCACGTGCGACGGTGGAACTCGGTTCGCAGGGTCACGCGTTCTCACGGATTGGAGTTGGCACCGTTCGTCTGCAGGAACCTACCACGCCGCTTGTCCATCCAGTGGACAGACCCGACATCAACAGAAGGGCGATGCCGGAAATGCACGATCAGCGACGCGGAATGGGTACTGAATGCCTAACTTCCGAATGCCGATCATCGAAGATGGCATCATCACGCGGCGCTTCGATGACAATGGCCGGATCAGTGCGGGCCGTCCACGCGGGACACCGCGTCGGGCGCAACGAACTTGATGAGATCACGGGGAGCCATCGCGCCGACCACGGCCGTCCTCTCCGCACGGGTTCCGGCCTCGGCGGCTCGACCATCCCCCCACCACCACCTGACCGCCCGAGATAGACCCAACGGCCGTTCCTGCCCTTGCGGATTCGGGTTTTGTTCGGTATTCCTAGTCGTCCCGGCCCCCCAGTGGGCCCTGGCCCTGAGGGTGGGACGAAATGCAGGAAACGCTCTTGCTCAGCGACGTCGTGGCCCCAGCCCCGCGTCACCCCGTTGTCGGCACGCAAAAAGACATCCGCTACTACGGCAGCACGGCCAAAGGGGTGCTCAACTCCCCCGACACCACCGGCATGCCGTTCTGGTCCATCAACCCCTACGTCGGGTGCGCCTTCGGGTGCGCGTACTGCTACGCACGCTTCGCCCACCGCTTCGTCATGGAACGGGCGGTGGCCGCGGCCGAAGCTGACTCACCCTTAACCGACGACCTCACCGAACTCCCGCCCTGGCTCGCGTTCGAACGACGCATCTTCGTCAAGCGCAACGCCGCCGAAGTCCTTCGGAAGACGCTGCGTGAGCGCGGTACGTCGGCCGCAGGCGCGGTCCAGCGCGGCGAACCGATCGTCATCGGCACGGCGACCGACCCATACCAGCCAGCTGAGCGACACTTTCGCGTCACGCGCAGTGTGCTCGAGGTGCTCGCCGAGGCGCGGCGCCTTCGACTGACGATCATCACCAAGTCGCCGCTCATCACGCGCGACGTGGACCTGCTGGCCCAGATCGCAAAACGCTCGTCGATCCGCGTGCACATGTCGCTGATCACGCTCGATCGCGATCTGGCGCGACGCATCGAGCCGCGGTCGCCCACACCCGAATCACGACTGCGCGCGGTGCGTCGACTGCGTCAAGCCGGAATCGACGTGGGCGTGAACATCATGCCCGTGCTCCCCGGCATCACCGATCGGCCCGATGCGCTTACAGCGCTCGTCAAGCGCATCGCGGCCGAAGGGGCGACGCACATCAATCCTGCGGCGCTCCGACTGCGGTCCTCGGCGCGAAAGCGCTACCTGCCGTTCCTCGCGACCGAATTCCCGTCGCTCGCTGAACGGTATGCGGCGGCGTATGCGAACGAACATGAAATGCCGCCAGCGTATCGCGAGGGGCTCGCGAAGTTCATGAAGCGCGTGTGCGCCGACGCCGGCATCCAGTACGGCTCTTCCTACGATCGCGACGAGCGGGGGCGGCAGCTCGAGCCGACCCTGGGACCGGAATACGAGGAAGGGAGCAGTCCCGTGCCGGCCGCCCCGCTGCCGGCGCCTGGCATTCCGCAGTTGGAGTTCATCCTGTGACCCCGACCAGCCCGACCATGCTCCCCCCGTCTTCCCGGACGCGCGTGACGCGCCGGGGCATGCCGCATCGCGCCCCCCTGACCCACACCGGCGGTCCCCTTCTCCGCTCGGCGCGACGGGAGGACCTCGACGCGTGGGTCGCCCTGCGCGCCGCGCTCTGGCCAGCTCGTCCCATCGCGACCATACGGACTGACATAGAACGGTGGTTCTGGTCCGGCGATCGCGACTCGCACTGCATTGTCGCCGAGGACCATGGTGAGTTGCTGGGCTTCATCGAGCTCTCGGTGCGCGCGCACACCAGGGGAGGCGAGGAGGAAGGGCGCGTGGGCTTCGTGGAAGGGTGGTACGTGGTACCCGACACGCGACGCGATCACATCGGGCGTGACCTGATGCGCGCCGGCGAGGCCTGGGCCGCTGCCCGCGGCTGCCGAGAGTTTGCCTCTGACGTCGCGATCGACAACCCGCTGGGGCAGGCTGCGCACCTGGGCGTCGGATTCACGGAGGTCACCCGCGTGGTGAGCTACCGCAAGCCGATCACGCGCGCGCTCGGCACCTGGCTGCTGGGCTCAACCGCCCCGCGTGAGCGCGAAGTAAATGACATACAGCCACGACAGGAACCCGTGCACGATGGCCCAGAGGATGGACTGGTGCGTGCTCCATGAGATGACGATGGCCAGGGTGCTGCCCATGGTGATGCCGGCGCGGGCGGCGGTGCCTGTGCCGGCGCGGATGAAGACGCCGCGGGGCGGAGGGGGAGGGATCGGCGCTCCAGGGTCGTGGACGGAGCCGGAATACATAGACGAGTAGACGAGGTAGACGAGATGGACGAGGTAGTTGGGCGGTGGTTTGCCCGGTTCATCGCTAGGCCACAGCAGGTGCTTTCGCAAGACCCCGACACCATCCGTTCATCAGATCCTCCCGTCCCGGCTATCTCGTCCACCTCGTCCATCTCGTCCACTCGTCGTGTCGTTATCCGCCCTCCGCGCCCAGATCGCCACTGTCGTCACGCCGCCTGCGGCGGTGCACGAGACGCTCGCGACGGGTATCGAAGCGCTGGATGCAGTGCTCCCCGGTGGGGGGGTGCCCTGCGGGCGGCTGACGGAGATCGCCGGGCGCAGTGGCAGTGGCGCCACCACCCTCGCGCGGGCACTCGTCGCGCAGGCCATCGCCGACAAACGATGGGTTGCATACATCGACTCGGCGCGCACCCTGGCGCCCGCGGACTGGGCGCCCCTCGCCACCTCCGGGCGGCTCTGGGTGGTGCGCCCACCCACCGATGACCACGGCACCTGGTGTGCCGACCTCCTGCTGCGCAGCCAGGCCTTCGGCCTCGTCGTGCTCGACGACACCGCGGTCATCCCGCGCAACATTGCCATTCGGCTCACGCGGCTCGCGCAGGATGGCAACGCCGCGTTTGTCATCGTTCATCATAGCGACACCGGTCACCAGCTCATTGGCAGTGCCCTGCGCCTGCACATGCAGCGCGCGACCGCTCCCGGCCCCGAGGCCGCGGTGCCCCGTGGAGGCGCATGGCGCCGACTCGGCACTCGGCTCGGCCAGGCCGCCAGCGGGAATGCACCCGACCGCGAAAAGACCGACGTCCATCCAACGAGAACTCGCCGAGCCTTTACCTGCACCGTCTCCAAGGGCGGGAAGGACGGCCCCCAGTCTGTGGAGGTGTACTGTGCACTCGACGTGGCGCGTCGCCTGCGTCCGGATTCCCCGGTTCCCGATCGGCGCGGTGTGGCGGCACGCAATCGCCTCGGGGAACGAGCCGCGCCCGACGCCCCCGGCGTCCGGCGAGCAACTCCTGCTCCCGATGGTGTTGGGGGAACCGTCCTCCCGAACAAGCGACGGTGTGCGGAGCCGGACGCCTCGCGAGAGCACTTCCTCCTCGAGGGACGGGTGGACGGGTGGACGGGTGGACGGGTGGGAGGGCGGGCCGGCGGGCAGCCGGGCAGCCGGGCGGAAAAGCGACGACAGAAAACCAAACGCTGAAAGTTTTTCCGCCCCCGGCTCTTCGGCCGGGGCAGGCATCCGCCATCTGCCATCTGCCATCTCCAGGCAATCTGCCATCTCAGAACAAGAACACTGGGATGACCGGCCCATCGTCCTCGTTGATGGCCTGCGCGTGCGCACCGCGACGGCGGCGGCAGGACGGGCGCGCATTCGGGCGGGGATGACGGTGTCCGAGGCGAAGGCGCGGTGTGCGACGTTGCAGGTGTTCACGTGGGACGAGGACCTCATTGCGCGCGAGGTCACTCGGGCCACGGCGGCGTTCGTGCGGGCGAGTCCGCAGGTGACGCCGGCCCTCGGGGCGCCGGGACTCTGGTGGATCGGAGCCACAGGCCGCGCATCGTTAGGTGGAGATGAGCCACTCGGCTGCGACCTCCTGTCGATCGCCCGGCTCTGGCACCCGCGGCCACGCGTTGGTATTGCCGACTCGTGCGTGGCCGCACGCGCCGCGACGTGGGAGCGCGCGACGACCAACGGCCACAAGAGCGTCGATCCGCGACGCGCCGTCATCGTGCCTCCCGGCGGGTGCGCGACCTACCTGTCCCCTGCCCCGTTAGGGCTCCTTACCATAGACGCCGACCTGCGCGATGCACTGCAGGCGCTCGGGCTGCACACCGTCGGCGACATCGCGAGGCTCGTGCCCGAGGACGTCGAACGGCGCTGGGGCACCGAGGGATTGCTGGCATGGCGACTGGCGCATGGGGATGACCAGCGGCGGCCCGGGCTCACGCGCGTCGATGCGCCGCGCAGCGTGTCCACCGAGTTGCAGCCGAGCGTGGAGACGACGGAGCCCATTCTCTTCCTGGTACGCGCCGCGCTCGATCGCCTCGTGCACGACCTCATCGCCGACGGACGCTCGGCGGCCGTCATCGCCATCACGCTCACGCTCGACGATTCACATGGCGCGATGCCGACGAGTGGGCGGGCGCACACGATGACGCGTGAGGTCCGACTCCCCCGCCCTCTGGCGCGTACCGTGCCGCTGCTCGAACGCTGCCGGGCCTTGCTCGACGAATGGCAACTGACGGCTCCCGTCTGCGGGGTATGCGTGGCGATTACGGCCACGGCCCCGCTTTCGGGAGCGCAAGGCGAGCTGCTGGACCCGGCCTGGCGCGACCCGGCCGCAGCCGACGCCGCCTTCG
>JACMLI010000156.1 GCA_014379705.1 Gemmatimonadaceae bacterium | reverse complement strand
GTTTCTGATTCCAGGTCTCGCGGGCGCAGCTGGAAAGACTGAGTGAGGAGTACTTCGCCCCTTGATCGAAGTCGTCGTCGCTTTGGCGGACGGTTGCACATCCCGATCGCGCTTCTCGTCCGGGGGACCGCGCTCGCGTTGCTGCTCGTGCGGCCCACGGCATCGGAAGCGCAGGGGCAGGGAGGTAGTGCGACGGCGAGTACCGCTGGCGCACACTCGTGGGTGCACGAATCGTGGACGGTGAAAGACGGCCTTCCCGTCAACTCCATCAACCGCATCATCCAGGATCGAACCGGCTACATCTGGGCCGCGACCTTCGATGGGCTCGTGCGCTTCGACGGGTTGCGATTCACGGTCTTCAACTCCGCCAACGCCGAGGAACTGCCCAGCAACCGGATCGTCGATCTGAAAGAAGGGCGCGACGGGGCGCTGTGGCTCACGACGGAACAGGGGCATGTCGTGCGCTTCCACGAAGGGCGGTTCGCCAACGTCGCCTTCGAAGGCGGAACGGCAGGCCAGGGCCTCGTAGTACTTGTTGAGGACTCGGCCGGCACCATCTGGGTAGGGAACCCGGAGGGGCTGTGGGCCGTGCGTGGCGATCGACTGGTCCGCGTGGGACGGGGAGCGCTCGACGCGCGCGTCACTGCCATCGTGCAGCGGCGCGACGGCACTCTCTGGGTCGGCACGACCGGCGCGGGAGTTTTTCGGGTCGGGGTGGGTAGCCAAGTCACGAGAATGACCTCCGACCCCGCGCTCGACTCGGACCTCATCGCGCGCCTGTTCGAGGATGCGTCGGGCACGCTCTGGATCGCGGGATTCCGCGCGCTCTGGTCGTGGCGCGAGCGACCGATGCGTGTGAAGGGAGGCGGGACGCCGTTCCACGTCGAGAACTTCGCACAGGTGCGCCAGACAGGATCCGTATTTGCCGCAACCCCGTCCGGCATCTACCGGCTCCAAACCGACTCGGCCACCCTGGTACGTCCCCACTCACCCTACGCGGGCAACCGCCTGTGGGCCGACTCGGCGGACATCTGGAATGTCGATCGCCGGGAGGTGCGTCGCGCCAATCGCCGGGTGTTCACGCTCCCCGAGCATCGGGTGGTATCGAACGTCCTTTTCGACCGCGAAGGGAGTCTCTGGCTCGGCACAGACGCGGGCGGGCTGCATCGCCTCAAGGCTGCGCTGTTTACGACCTTTAGCCTCCCGGAAGGCGTCGGGCACCCGAACGTCTACGCGACGTACGTGGACCGGGCCGGGGCAATCTGGCTGGGCACGTGGGGCATGGGCGCCACTCGACTCGACCCGGTCACCGGTCGCACAACCTTGATCGCAGCGGGGGCCACTGCGTCGTCCGTCAATTCCTTCCATGAAGACGATGCGGGAGGAATGTGGATCGCTGGCGGCGCTGGGCAGTTGGGCCTGTACCTCTGCACGCCTCCAACAATGACGTGCCGCCGCGAAGGTCCGCGAGAGCTCCAGGAGCGCGCGATTTTCGCGCTCTACGGAGACGCCGATCGCCGTCTCTGGGCGGGCGCTGCCGGCTTGTTGTTCCGCCATGACGGGAAGAGTTGGACGAGCTTTCCTCCGTCGTCTGGAGCGCCGGACGCCACCGTGCGTGCCTTCGCGAGCACGCGTGACGGCGCGCTCTGGATGGGGACCAACGGCGGTGGCCTCGCGCGCTACCACGAGGGAAAGTTCTCCCGCGTCACGCGCGCCGACGGGCTGCCGAGCGACCTGATTCGCTCGCTCCACGGAGATGCTGAGGGGTGGCTCTGGATCGGCACCGAGGGTCGCGGGCTGGCGCGGCTCGATCCGCGCCAATGGGTCAACGGACGAGATACGGCGCAAGCGGCCATCGTCAGGGTCGGCACGAAGGATGGCCTCTTCGATGAGGTCATCCACCAGATCCTCGAGGACGACGCCGGACGCCTGTGGATGAACACCAACCGCGGGATCTTCTGGGTGGCGCGCGCGGAGCTCAACGCGTTCGCCGACGGCAAGGCCTCGCGCATCCACTCGACGGCGTATTCGGAGCGCGACGGCATTCGCAACCGCGAGGGCAACGGCGGCGTGCAGCCGGCCGGCGCGAAGGGGCTCGACGGACGGCTCTGGTTCCCAACCCAGGATGGCGTCGTCGTCGTCGATCCGGGGAAGGTCCGCCGCGAACAGCCCGCGCCTCCGCTGGTGGTGGAGCAAGTGGTCGCGGGGGGTGGCACGCTCTTCCCGGACCGGGATTCGATCGCGCTCCGCCCCGACCAACGCGATGTGCAGATCGAGTACACCGCGCTCACCTTCCTCGAGCCGTCGAACGTCCGCTTCCGGTATCGCCTCGATCCGTACGACGCCGACTGGGTCGACGTCGGCAATCGCCGCGCGGCCTTCTACACGAAAGTCCCTCCTGGGCGCTATACCTTCCGCGTCGAAGCGAGCAACGCCGCCGGCGGGTGGTACGAGCCGGGAACCACGCTCGCGGTGCGCGTCCTCCCGCGCGCCTGGGAGACCAGCCTCTTCCGATGGTCGATCGTCGCCGCGTTCGGCGTGCTGCTGCTCGTCGCGGTGCGTGTGCGCGAGGCGCGCCTTCGGGCGCGTGCGGGCCAGCTCGAGCGTGTCGTCGCTGAACGCACGGCGGCACTGCGCGATTCGCAACGCGAGCTCGCGGACAGGAATATTGAGCTGCAATCGCTCGACCACGCGAAGACCCGCTTCTTCGCCAACGTGTCGCACGAGCTGCGCACCCCGCTGACCCTCACCATCGGGCCGCTGGAGGACCTGCGCGCGCGGGCCGGGGGCGACCCGCAGGTCGAGCGCTGGCTCGACATCGCACTCCGAAACGCCCGGCGGCTGCTCCGCCTCGTGAACCAGATCCTCGACGTGGCAAAGCTCGAGGCGGGGGCGATGCACCTCGCGCCGCGTCCGCTGGACCTCGTGCCCTTCACGCGCGGCGTGGCGGCCGCCTTTGCGCCGGTCGCCGAGCGAAAAGGGATCCGACTGACGATTGACACGAGCGACGCGCTGCACGGCGCGTTCGACGCCGATGCGATCGAGAAGATCCTGACCAACCTCCTCTCCAACGCCATCAAGTTCACGCCGAGCAGTGGCACGGTGCACGTCGCGCTCCTGGCCGAAGGCACGTGGGCTCGGCTCCTCGTCAGGGACACCGGCCCCGGCATTCCGGCTGATCAGCTCGCGCACGTCTTCGAGCGCTTCCACCAGGTGGACGAGTCGACGACCCGCGCCCAGCCGGGAACGGGGATCGGACTCTCCCTCGTGAAGGAACTCGTTGAGCTGCACGGCGGCACGATTGCCGTTGAGAGTGGAAGTGACGGAACGACCTTCTCGGCGACCATTCCCGTCGGCGGCGGCACAGTCGCGCCCGAGCCCGACGCACCAGAGGCGCGCGACCTCTCGCCCGACTCGTCCATCTCGTCCAATCCGTCCACCCCGTCCGACGACGTCCCCACCCTCCTCGTCGTGGACGACAGCGCGGACCTCCGCAGCTACATCCGCGACCACTTCGCCACGCACTTCCGCGTGATCGAGGCGGCGGATGGTGCGGAAGGGATCGCGCTCGCGCGCCGGCACCTGCCGGACGTCGTGCTCTCTGACGTAATGATGCCCGGCACCGATGGGCACGAGCTGGTGCGGGTGCTGCGGGGGAGCGCCGAAACGGACTTCCTCACCATCATCCTGCTCACGGCGCAGGCGGGGGACGAGCAGCGGCTCGCGGGACTCGAGCGCGGCGCCGACGAGTACATCGTGAAGCCGTTCGAGATGCGCGAGCTCGACGTGCGCGTCCGCAACCTGATCGCCTCGCGCCGCCGGATGCGCGAACGATTCGCCAGCCCGCCCCCGGAGTTGCGCACCGCCGCGGTGGGCGTCGCCCCAGCCGACCAGGCGTACGTCGGGCGCGTCCGGGACGCGATCCAGCACGGACTCGGCGATCCCGACTTCGGCGTGGGCGAGCTGGCGGACGCGGTGGCGCAGGATCGGTCGCACCTGTTCCGCCGGGTCAAGCAGGTTTTCGGCGAATCACCGTCCACCCTCATCCGGCGCATGCGGTTGGAGGAAGGCGAGCGGCTCCTCACGACCGAGGCCACGGCGACGGTGACCGACGTGGCGTACGCGGTGGGATTCCACAGCCTGTCGCACTTCTGCCGCTGCTTTGTGGAGGCGTACGGCGTGACCCCCGCGACCTACCGCAAGGAAGTGCGTTGACTCCATGTTGCACCGGGCGTCACCCAGGTTGCGTGCAACACCGGTGACCTCGAGCTGCAACGCCGCGGCTCAGCCATTGGCCTGAGGGCCGATAGCATCTCCCCTTCGACTCTTCGGGAGATGGTCATGCGTACGGATCGGAGCCTCGTATGGATTGCGGCGGTCGTGTTGGGCACGGGTTGTGGAACGACACCGGATGCTGCATCGCCGGGAGTCACGGCGCCGCCGACCGAGGGCTCGCTCGCTCGCGACGAGGGCGAAGGACATGGCGGCCACGGTAAGGAAGCGAAGACCCTTTACGTATGGGCGAGCGACCAGGCGGGGGTGGCGCCCGACTTTCTCGCGGTCATCGATTTCGATCGCAAGTCGCGCGACTACGGCCGGGTGCTTCGGACGGTGCCCCTCCCGCCGCCTGGAAACACTGGCAACGAGCCGCATCACTGTCACACGTCCGCCGACCAGAAGGTTCTCGCCTGCGGTGGTCTCCTGAGTGTGCTCAAGGGCCAGAACGACATCTTCTTCTTCGACATCACCAACGCCCGGCACCCGAAGTTCCTGCGCTCGACGCGGGCGCCCAACTCGAGCATCACCGACGACTTCCTGGCGCTCCCCGGCGGAGGGTTCCTCGTCACCAACATGGGATCGGCGTCCGGGGGACCGGGCGGGCGGCTGGTGGAATTCGACAAGAACCTGAACCTCGTCGCCGAACATCCATCGGTGCAGCCGGCCGATGGCGGTTTCAATCCGCACGGGATGGACGCCGATTTCTCCAGGAACCTGCTCGTCACCAGTGATTTCGTGAATCCGGTCACGACGCTGAACGCCGTCCCGGGGAACCTGGAGCTCAGGAGTTCGCTCCGGTTCTGGGACCTGCGCAGTCGCCGCATCACGCGGACGGTCTTCCTCCCCGACAACGCCGGGACGATGGACGCGAAGCTCATCCCCAGCGACAGCCACGGGCGCGCCGTCACGGTCAACATGTTCACGGGGCTCTTTTACACCGTCGATCCAACGGACGGCAGCTACGCGCAGTCGTTTGACACGGAGACCATCACGCCGCATGTGGACACGCCGGTGCGCGGCGGCCTGCCGGGACTTCTGGCGCTTCCGCGGACCGGGCGACGCCTCATTTTCGCGACGTTCATGGCCGGTCAGGTCGGGATGCTCGACATCTCGAACCCCAACCAGTTCAAGCAGCTCTCGGTCGTCAGCTTCGGGTTGAACTCGGGACCGCACTCGGTCCACCTGACGCATGACGACAAACGGCTCGTGGTCACCGACTACTTCCTCAACCAGGATGACTTCGGGAAGGTTCACATGGAGGGCGACCACAAGGTGCACGTGCTCGACGTGAAGGAGCGGAGCCTCTCCGTGGATCCGGCGTTTCGCGTGGTGGACTTCAACACCGCATTCCCGACGGGGCCGGCGCGCCCCCACGGGATCGGCATGAAGTGATGCGGTGATGAACAGCTCGAGGGAGGACGGCGGTGGGCGCGAGGATGGCATGGCGCCCACGCGCCAGTCCCCTCCATCGTCGCGGGTGCAGTTGGAGGTCGCGTTCCTCGACGCCCACCAGTCCGCGATCGCGCCATCCTCTCCGGCGCCGTTCGACGAGCACGCACGCCTGACCGTGCTCGTCGTCGCCGCCGAGTCAGACGTCAGGCGCTATGTCCGTGAATGCCTGCGGGAGCGCACGGACCTGCGCGTCCTCGAAGCGGCGACGATCCCCACGGCGGTCCTTCTTGCCGCGCATCCCGTCCCGGTGTTCCTCGTGGTGGACGAGGCGGAGCGCGAGGTCGTCGCCACGCTGTCGCAGCTCCGCGCCATCGTCATCGTCGACGACGTGCCGCATAGCGCCCCAGCACCGGGAGCTCGCGTCCGCCTGCTCGCGCGTCCGTTCTCGGCCGAGGGACTGGTGGCGGAAGTCGGTCGGCTGTTGGGTTAGAGCGCATGCGCGGACTGCCCTATTCCGCCTCGATCGCGTCGATCACCTTCCGCGCCGATTGCCAGGCGCTGCGTGCCTGTGCTTCGGCGTCTGTCTTCTGCCGTCCCTTGAGTCCCTCGGTCGTGGTCTTCACCAGTTCGTCTTCAGTCAGCGCGGCGACGTCCGCGATCTTCATGCCCTTGAGCCGCTTGCCGAGGGCGGACGATGCGTCGACACCTTGCAACGAGCCCGCGTCGAGCCGCGCCGCCGCGTGCGTGTCGCCGGCCTCCGCACGCAAGCGATCGAGCGCACCCCGGTCGATCAGGTCCGCGAGCGGATCCCGTGAGCCGCCTTCGTCTTCCTCCGGTGACGACTCGCCTGGAAGCGCTATGCCCTCGAGCAACGCGAGCGTGGCGGCGGAGTTCACGAGAGGCTGCGACGCCGGCACTTTCGCCGACGCATACAGCGTGCGCAGCGCGAGCGTCTGCCCCGTGGCCGGATCGTACAGCTCGCGGTCCCCTTCGCGATTCATGAAGTCACCGAAGGTCTCGCCCGCCTTCACCTCGAAGTAGGCGGGTACCGCCACGGCACTGCCGTCGGCCCTTCGCATGGTCACGGTGGCGCGCGGGGCCTCTGTCGACAACGCCGACTGCACGTCGACGATCGACGCGGCGCCGCCGAGCGACGCCATCACGTGCGCGGTGGAGATCGTGTTTGGCGGCATGGTCGCCACACCGGTGGTGACCCCTGCGCGCGGGGGACACGCCCAGAAGAACTCGGCGAAGGTCACCACGTGCCGGCGATGGGCGAAGCAATCGACGGCCCGCACTCGGCAGTTGTCGCCCATGGCGATGTCGGCGAGCACGACCCACGGCTCGGGCGGGCATGGCGGGCAGCCGCGCGCCGTGCGTTGCAGGCACGGATAGATCGTGGCGATCGTGGGCTGCTTCATCGGTGTGGTGTATGGCGCCGGCAGCTCGCGCAGGACCGCGATCGTGAAGCTGTCCCGAATGCGGGTGTATTCGCAGGCGTCGTCGTCACATCCGCAGCCGCAGCCACCGCCGGGGTGCTTCACGGGTCGCGTCATGCACTCGTCGTAGCGCACCGCGAGGTAGAGTCTGCCCTGCGGGCACGACGACCGCACGTCGCTGCACCACGAATCGGTGGCCCCGTCACAGCACCCATCCTGCTCCCCCGTACCGAGCGAGCAGACGTCGATGGTGATCTCGCGATCGATGACAATCTCGTCGCCGTAGGGGCCAAGGATGTAGCCCGGTTCCACGATGACTTCGCACTCGCCGCGCCCGCGCCGCACACACGCGCCGCACACCACGCCCCAGCCGTGCAGCATGCGGTTGTGCCGCTTGTGCTTTTCGCGGAAGTAGACCTGGTCCTGGGTGAGGTCGTCGGGGGTGACGAGCTGGCGCGGATAGAAGCGCGTGCGCTCGAGGGCGCCGCCGGTGCGGGCACCGGTGTCGCAGGGAGTCAGGCCCGCCTGGGGCTTGAGGGTCGTCGCCATCTGGACCTCGATCGTCGTTAGGTACGTGGATGCGGAATGTGTGGGAACGCTACCCGAGGGCCTCGACCGCGAGCCAGGAGATGAACTCACCCCCCTCGGCGCCGTCGCCAGACTGCGGAAGCGTGGCGCCCGTGGGGCCGAGGGCATCCCACACGTCCTGCGGGAAAGTCTTCACGTCGGTGAGCCCGAAGATCTCGGTGCGCCTGTTGATGCCCATTCGCGTCCCCTGGAACTCGGCGTCGAGGAGTTGTTTGGGTGTGGCGACATCGACGATGTTGCCGTTGGCAGCGCGGATCTGCACGAGGAATCGCGACTCGACCTTGAGAAGGTCGTCGGGCTGCATCGAGCGCAGGCCGAACACTTCCGTGAACTCTCCCGCTGTCCCCATCATCGGCGAGGCTGCGGGGCCGCCGTAGGAGAGCGCGAGCGGTCGCACCTCGATCTCGTCCTGGCCGAAGCTGCGGACGAGTGACACCCGCAACCAGCCGGCAGGCTTGGCAAGGTGCGCCTGCTCCATCTGCACGTTGAAGCTGAGCTCGAGGCGCGGCGACCCGACGAAGCTCTTGAGCCACTGCTGGTTCACGGGGTCAGGGCTGCTCTGACCGAGGCGCACGGCGGTGGGTGGCCACATGCGGCGCACGACCGGGAGCTGCACCTGTGACCGGCTGGCGCGGGCCCGGAACGTGACCAACGACGGGGTGCCGCTCGCGATGCGCGCGGTGACCTGCTGCGTCCCGGCAGTGGCGCCCATCTGCCAGATCGGGCATGTCGCGATGCCGGCGCTGTTCGTCGCGACGGTGAAGCTCGCGGCGAGCGTCGCCGACGTGGCGCCGACCAGCCCACCACCGGGCACGACGTCGAACGTGACGTCCTCGTTCATCATGGGCACGCCACCATCCACCACGCGGGTGACGAGGGGCGCGGGAAGATTGGTG
>JACMLI010000155.1 GCA_014379705.1 Gemmatimonadaceae bacterium | reverse complement strand
TCGCGGATCGCGCGGCGACGACTTCGGACCGCGCATGCGCCGCCCGGGCATGCCGCGTGACGACATGGGTCCCGGCTTCCGTGGCATGAGGCGGGACGACAGGGGCGGTCCTGGCGGGATGCGATTCGGCCCCCAGGACATGCCGGCTATGCCGCGCCGTCCGATGCGTCCTCGCGGGCCGGACAGCGAAAGACCGGAAGCTCCCCAGCCTCCCGTCAGGCCGGACTCCCTCCCTGACAGCACGCGTTGAGCTGAACCACCCGCTCCTCTACCGCAGGGCGACGCCAGTGACCGGGGCGTCGCCCTGTGTCGCTTTCGCGGTGAAGAGTGCGACCCTCAGACGTCCGGCCGCGAGCGCGTCGCGGTCGATGCCCGAAAGCGGGAACGCGCCGCTGGCGTGCATCATTCCCGGCCCGGCCATCCGATGAATCACGCGGGTGCGTCCATCGGCATCGTGTCGACGCAACACGACGGCCTCCACGTCCTCGCTGGTCGCGCCGCTCACACGAACATCGAAGCGCAGGATGTTCGCGGCCTGGTCGAAGGTGAAGCGCGTCGTGGCGCGGGCTGCGCCGCTGCGCACGACGTTGGTCACCCTCACGGGTATCGGCGAGCGGCCCGCCACGAGGGCCGGCGTGGTGCTTGGGCTGCGGCGACGGCGCCCGAGCTGCTCCAGCCCCCACGCAACCGACACGAGGCGCACGTCGCTGAACGGGCGCCCCATGAACTCGATGCCAACCGGCAATCCGTCGTTGGTGAAACCGATCGGTGCACTGAGCGCCGGGAGGCCGGAATGCGCGCTCAGCCCGCACGTGCCTCCGGGTTGCGGCTCCCCGACCAGCACGGGTCGGCGACGCATGGTGGGATACACGAGCGCGTCCACCTTGAGGGAATCCATCAGGGCGACCATGCGGTCGCGCAACACGACCTGCTTGGCGAGGGCGCGTCGATACGCCTCGCTGTCCCGTGTTCCGGTGGTATCCATCGCGATCATGCGCCCCGTCATGAAGTCGTGATAGAGCCCACGGTCGATCATCTCGCGGGCACTGCGCGCCGTGGCGCCGGGAACCGCACGCAGGTAGTCGATGAGGTCGTCCTTCGTCTCATAGTTGATCACGCTGGCGTTCACGATGGAGTCGAAGTCGGCGACGCGGACGTCCATCGCCTCGACGCCCGCCCCCTGCATCGCACGCACCATCGCGCGCACGGAATCGCGGATGTCGGCATCGATGTCACCCGTCATGTAGTTCGCCAGGACGCCGATGCGCATGCCGCGCAGCGGATATGCCCGCAGGGAATCCCCAAAGCGCGTCGACGTCCCCCATGTCTGTACCACGCGCGTGACGCTGTCGCCCGCGTCGAATCCCACCGTGGCGTCGAGGGCAATGGCGAGGTCCTCCGCCGAGCGCGCGAGGGGACCGGGAATGTCCTGCGTGTGCGAGAGCGGGACCACGCCGCGACGGCTCGCCAGTCCCTGCGTGGGTCGCAGCCCCACGAGGTTGTTGAACGCCGAGGGGATGCGGATCGACCCGCAGGTGTCGGAGCCCCACCCCACCGCCGCGAAGCTGGCGGCGATGGCCGCACCCGTGCCACCGCTCGACCCGCCGGGGCAGCGCATGGGGTCATAGGGGTTGCGCGTCTGGCCGCCTAACGAGCTCACCGACGTGATCCCGGCGGCCAGCTCGTGCATGTTCGTCTTGCCGATGATCACCGCTCCCGCCGCGCGCAGCCGGGCGACAACGAACCCGTCGGCCGCAGGACGCACGCCGACCATGCCGAGCGAGCCGGCACTCGTGGCCATGTCGAACGTATCGAAGTTGTCCTTGAGCGCGATCGGGATCCCGTGCAACGCCCCGCGCGCCGTGCCTCGTGCGCGCTCCCGATCCCGCTCCGCCGCTTCGCGTCGCACGGCGGGATTCATCCGGATCATCGCGTTGAGGGCGGGCCCCTGCTGGTCGTATGCCGCAATGCGCGCGAGGTACGCGTCGACCAACTGCACCGACGTCCATCGACCGGCGCGCAGCCCATCCTGCAGCTGCATGATCGACGCTTCGTGCACCACATCACTGAGCGGTCGCCGAGCCGTCTGGGCTTCTGCCCCGACCGCAACGACGACCAGGGCGAATGAGGCAAGCGCGCAAAAGCGCGGGACGCGTTTCATGGACGACACCGTGGCAAGGGGCGAGGCGGCATGCTATCGCGTTCTCGGCGCCGTGGCCACCCGGTAAGGGTGCACTGCTGTCGCGCGGGTTTCGCGGAGGCAGACTGCGAGTACGCGGAAACTGCCCAGGGTGAGAGCCAGCTCCGCCAAGTGAAGAACGTGCCGCGAACTCGCAGTTAAACTCCGCGAACTCCGCGCGACAGTAGTTTCTGCGGCGGCACGATACAACAGGTCGCAGTTCCTCCCATCATGGTCTCCGAACTCACCACCTACCTGCGCCTCGGCCTCACGCACATCGCCGACCTGCAGGGCTACGACCACATCGCCTTCATCGTGGCGCTCACCGCCGGCTTTCAACTCGCCGACTGGCGACGCCTGCTGTGGCTCGTCACGGCGTTCACGGTGGGCCACTCGCTCACGCTCCTGCTCGCGACGCTCGACGTGGTGCGCGTGCCCTCGTCGGTCGTGGAACCCCTGATCGCCGCCACCATCCTCGTCGCCGGCGTTCGCGGCATCACAACGCAATGGAGACGCACCTCGACCGACCACGCCGACCGCTCCCTCGAGGCGCCATGGGTGATGGCGGCCGGGTTTGGGCTCATTCACGGCCTTGGCTTTTCCGGCTTCCTCCGCAGCCTGCTCGGAAGCGAGGACAGCCTTGCGATCCCACTCCTCGGCTTCAACCTCGGGCTCGAGGTGGGGCAGCTCGCGATCGTGGCAAGCGTGCTGGCCCTCGGATGGGTCTGCACGCGGTCAGGGCTCCCGCGTCGGTGGTGGGCACTCGGCCTCTCGGCCCTGGCG
>JACMLI010000154.1 GCA_014379705.1 Gemmatimonadaceae bacterium | reverse complement strand
TGCGGTCGTTCCGCTCCAACGTCGTGATGCGGTGGGAGTGGAATCCCGGCAGCACGCTCTTTCTCGTGTGGCAGCAGAATCGGCGCACGAGCGAGTCCCTTGGCGACCCGGTCCGCTACCATCAGCTCTTTCGCACAGCGCGCGTCGCCGGTGATAATTTCGTATCGCTGAAGGTGTCGTACTGGCTGCCGGTGCGCCTGTAGGAATCGCACGGGCATCGGCGCCCTCTCAATTGGAGTCGTCCATGACTTTTGCGAAGCGCGCCATGCTGGCGCTTCTCCTCCTGCCCGCCGGCGTCGTTGCCGCGCAGGCTCCCGACGTCTCCTCCACGCGCGGTGTGGTCGTGTCGACCTCCGGCATCGCGTCGGACATCGGGGCGGCGATCCTGGCGAAGGGCGGAAATGCGGTCGACGCCGCAGTGGCCACCGGCTTTGCGCTCGCGGTTACCCATCCGAGCGCCGGCAACATCGGTGGCGGCGGCTTCATGATTGTCCGACTCGCCAACGGCACCACCACGACGTTCGACTACCGAGAGAAGGCCCCGCTGCGCTCGACGCGGACGATGTACCTG
This sequence comes from Gemmatimonadaceae bacterium, assembly GCA_014379705.1. Classification (GTDB taxonomy): domain Bacteria; phylum Gemmatimonadota; class Gemmatimonadetes; order Gemmatimonadales; family Gemmatimonadaceae; genus RBC101. The sequence goes on along the minus strand of JACMLI010000154.1, from coordinate 7,596 downwards.
GGGAAGGACGGCAAGATCGATCGGCAGCTCACCGCCACGGGCTGGCTTGCCCCCGGCGTGCCGGGCACGGTGCGCGGGCTGTACATGGCGCACAAGAAACTCGGCAAGCTTCCGTGGGTCGACGTGGTGCGCCCGGCCGCTGACCTCGCGACGGGTGGTTTCCGCATGTCGAAGGACTTCAGCGCGAGCCTCAACGGCGCGCTCACGCGCCAGCTGAACAAGTATCCGTCGTCCGCGGCGGCCTACGGAAAGCCCGGTGGCGGTGCCTGGCGCGAGGGCGACACTCTGCGCCTCGCGGATCTCGGCCGCGCGCTCGGTGACATCGCCACGAAAGGCCCCGACGTCTTCTACACGGGCTGGATTGCCGACTCGATCGACCGACAGATGCGTCGCAACGGCGGCATCATGAGGCGCCGGGACCTTGCGGCCTATCGCGCCGTAGAACGGGCGCCAGTGAAAGGGACTTTCCTCGGCCACGAGATCATCGGCATGGCACCACCGAGTTCGGGCGGCACGATCGTGATCCAGACGCTCAACATTCTCGAGTCCCTTGGCGTGCAGCGCTTCGCGAGTGCGAATGACCCCGGGTTGCTGCACCTGCGCATCGAGGCGGCCAAGCGCGTGTACCGCGATCGCGCGAAGTGGATGGGCGACCCCGACTTCGTGACGGTACCCGTCGCCAAGATGACGTCGAAGGCCTACGCATCGACGCTGGCGCGGGAGATCGACTCGACCCATGCCTCCTCGGCCGTGGACCTCGGCGCGGGAATTGTCGCGCCACCCGTCGCAGAGTCGGATGAGACGACGCATTTCTCCGTGGTCGACGGTGACGGCAACGCGGTCTCGAACACCTACACGCTCGAAGGGGGCTTCGGGTCCGGCGTCGTGGTCGGTGGCGCGGGCTTCATCCTGAACAACGAGATGGGGGACTTCAACAAGAAGCCCGGCGAGACGAACGTCACGGGGGACATTGGCACGAAGCCCAACCTGATCGCACCGGGCAAGCGCATGTTGAGCTCGATGGCGCCGATCATTGTCGCGAAGGACGGGCAGTTGCGACTCGTGACGGGTTCACCCGGTGGACGGACGATTCCCAACACGGTGCTCAGCGTGGTCCTCGGGATCGCGGCATTCAACCTGAGCGCGCGCGACGCCGTCGACCTTCCGCGACTGCACCATCAGTGGCTCCCGGACAACGCGAGCTTCGAGCCGGGCGCGGTGGACTCGATCGGGCTCGCGACGCTCAGGAAGAAGGGCCAGTCGGTTCGCGTCGGCGGGCGCCAGGGCGATGCGCACTCGATCCTCTGGGACGCCGCCACGCGCACGGCCCACGGCGCGGCGGATCGTCGCACGCCGGATTCGAAGGCGAGCATTCCGGAGTAGGCGGGGAATGGGGAATGGGGAATGGGAATGGGAATGGGAAAGGGAATGGGGAATGGGGAATGGGAATGGGGAAGGGGAAGGTGAATGATGAATGTGGATGGTGAATGGTGAACGGTGAATGGTGAAGTGAATGGGGAAGTGAATGGGGAATGATGAGTGATTCGCGAATCGCGTCCCCCCGTCATCCCGGTCCGGTGAGCGCAGCGAGCCGAGAACCGGGACCCAGGGTCGCTCGCATGTACGCACACGACAGCCTGACGACGCTGGGTCCCGGATCTGCGCTCGCAGACGCTCGCTTGTCCGGGATGACCGAGCGTCGGTGAACGGGAATTGTGAATCGTGACTGGTTTCCTGTGATTCGCCCTTCGCCATTCACCATTCACCATTCACCATTCACCATTCACTATTCACTATTCACTATTCACTATTCACCATCCACGCTCAGACAGGACGCGAGACCCCATAGAGGTTCACCTCGGGCGCGCCGTCGCGAACAGAGATCTGGCGCTCGAGCGCGAAGCCCAGGCGTTCGAGCACCCGGATCGAGCCAGCGTTCTCGGGGTTCGTGATGGCGAGGACGCGTGGGAGGGAGAGGCCCGTCCACGCGTGGGTGAGCATCGCGGCGGCGGCTTCGGTCGCGTAGCCCATGCCACGAAAGGCGGGCAGGAAGGCGTAACCCAGGTCCGGATGCTCGAGCGTGTCGCGCCTGACGAGTCCGCACATGCCGAGGCGCGAGTCGTCGTCGCGGCGCGCGACGAGGTAGAGGCCGAAGCCGTTGGCGCCATAGCTCGTGATCGGTCCGTTGTCGAGGTAGCCCTGGGCGTCGCCCACGGAGTGCACGGCGCGATCCCCGATGAAGCGCTGCCAGTCGGCATCGTTCACGAGTTCGAGGATGAAGGGCGCGTCCTCGTGCGAGAACTCGCGCAGGACGAGACGCGGCGTCGTCGCGACGGTGCGCATCAGTCCTCGGGGCGCGTGTCCTTCCACGGACGCAGCGCACCCGACGGCGATGGCCGATCGGCGGGACGCTCGCGCAATGGCTCGGTGGCAACGAGGGAAGCCCGCAGGGCGCCTGGAAGGTGCTGATAGAGCGCCGTGCCTGCCGACTTCCACGCCAGCATCTCGTCGGTCACGTCCTTCACGATCTTCGCCGGGTTGCCGACCACCACCTTGCGCTCCGGGATCTCCATGCCGGTGGGCACGAAGCAGAGGGCCCCGACGACGCATCCCGCGCCGACGACCGCGTTGTCCATGACCACCGCGTTCATGCCGATGAGCGCGTTGCGGCCGATGCGCGCGCCATGGACGATCGCCCCGTGGCCGATGTGCGCCGCCTCCTCGAGCACGACCGTGACACCGGGGAACATGTGGATCGTGCAGTTCTCCTGCACGTTGCACCCGTCGTGGATCTCGATGGCGCCCCAGTCCCCGCGGATCGCCGCGCCCGGACCGATGTAGACGTCGCGCCCGATCACCACGTGGCCGGTGACCGTGGCGTTGGGATGGATAAAGGCGCTCTCGTGCACCACGGGCACGACGCCCTCGAAGGCGAACACGTTCGCCATGGTCAGCAGCGCTCGAGGACGAGCGCCATGCCCTGCCCCACGCCAATGCACATCGTGCACAGGGCGTACCGCGCCCCGCGCCGGTGCAGTTCGTGCGTGGCCGTCAGGGCGATGCGGGCGCCGGACATTCCCAGGGGATGCCCCAGCGCGATCGCGCCGCCGTTGGGGTTCACGCGTGGATCGTCGTCGGCGATGCCGAACTCGCGGAGACAACCGATCGACTGCGCCGCAAACGCCTCGTTGAGCTCGATGATCGACATGTCGTCGAGCGTGAGTCCGGCGCGCGCGAGGGCGAGGCGTGTGGCGGGCACGGGTCCCAGCCCCATCAGGCGCGGCTCGACGCCCGCAGCAGCGGCCGCGACGATGCGCGCCCGTGGCGTAAGGCCATGCGAGGTGAGCGCCGTTTCCGACGCGACCAGGAGCGCGCACGCTCCGTCATTGATGCCTGACGAGTTGCCGGCCGTCACCGATCCCTTGCCGTCCGTGCGGAACGCGGGCTTGAGACGCCCCAGACCTTCGAGGGTTGAGTCCGGGCGGATGAACTCGTCGGTGCTCACCTCCACCGTGGAGCCCCGCTTCGGCCCGGGCACCGGGACGGCCACGATCTCCGGGGCGAGATGGCCGGCGTCGCGAGCGGCCGTGGCCTTCTGCTGCGACCGCAGCGCGAACGCGTCCTGCTCCCCGCGGGAGATCCCCATGAGTTCCGCGACGTTCTCGGCAGTTTGTCCCATGGCGTCCGTGCCGTACAGCTCCTTCATGCGGGCGTTCACGAAGCGCCAGCCGAGGCTGGTGTCAAAGAGCTGGGCGTCGCGCGCCCAGGCGCTGCCGGCCTTGGACACCACGTACGGCGCGCGCGTCATGCTCTCGACGCCGCCGGCAACGAACAGGTCCCCCTCGCCACTGCGGATGCTCCGCGCCACCGACGCGACGGCGCTGAGCCCGGAGGCGCAGAGGCGGTTCACCGTCTCTCCCGGCACCGAGACCGGAAGTCCTGCCAGCAACAGCGCCATGCGCGCAACGTTGCGGTTGTCCTCCCCGGCCTGGTTCGCGCATCCCAGCACGACGTCAACGATGGCGGCCTTCTCCACGCCAGCGTGACGCTCCACCAGGCGCTGGATCACCAGCGCTGCGAGGTCATCGGCACGGACCTCGGCGAGCGATCCACCAAACGATCCGATGGGTGTGCGAACCCCATCCACGATGTATGCCTGCTTCATGTTCACGCGTCGGGAAAGTGAGGGCGGCTGGTCTTGTAGGCGGTGCCACGAAACAAGGCGACGAGCACACCATGCTGGTTGCGCACGTCGACCTTGTAGTAGCCCAGCTTGTTGGACGCGGCCTCCTCGTCGGCGACCGCGGTCAGCACGTCACCCGGGTGCACCGCCGCCGGGTACGTGATGGAGTTCTCGACGCTCACCGTCACCCTGCCGTGCGTGTTGCAGGCAAAGGCGAAGGCCGAATCGGCCAGCGAGAAGACGATGCCGCCATGCGACACGCCGAAGCCGTTCACCATGTCGGCGCGCACCGCCATGCGACAGGTGGCATGTCGCGGCGCAATGCGCGTGACCTCGAGCCCGAGCCAGCGCGACAACTCGTCATGCACGAGCATCGCCGCCACCACACGCTCGGCCAGGGCCTGCTCGTCAGTCGCCGTCACGTGGGCAGCGCCATGCCGTCGCGCGCGCAGCGTCGCAGCAGCGGGCTCGGTCGGTACCGGTCTTCTCCCGTCTCTTGCTGCAGTCGCTCGAGTTCCGCGAGGATGGTGGCCGGACCGAGGGCGTTCCCCCACGCGAGCAGCCCTCGCGGGTAGTTCACCCCGCGCGTCATCGCGACCTCGATGTCGGCGGCCGAAGCCACGTGAAGGTGGACGGCATCGACGGCTTCGTTCACGAGCATGGCGACGATGCGCTGCACGATGCGGTCACCGAGCGCTTCATCGCGCGTCGGCTCGGGTGCGACCGCAGACGCTGCGTAGTCGTAGAAGCCGCGCCCTGTCTTGCGACCGAGCAGTCCGGCCTCGAGCAATCGCTTCTGCGAAAGCGCCGGGCGGTATCGCGGGTCGTAGTACATCGACGTCCAGACGGACTCGGTGACCACGTAGTTCACGTCGTGGCCGATGAAGTCCATGAGCTCAAAGGGGCCCATGCGAAAGCCACCGCGCTCACGCATCGCCCAGTCGATCGTGGCGATGTCCGCGTCTCCTTCCTCCATGATCCGCAGCGCTTCGCCATAGAACGGACGGGCGATGCGATTGACGATGAAGCCCGGCGTGTCGGCGGCACGGACCGTCACCTTGCCCCATGCGTCGATGAGCGCGCGCGCGTCGTGCGTGACGCCGTCGCTGGTGCGAACACCAGGCACGATCTCGACCAGGGGCATCACCGGCGCGGGGTTGAAGAAGTGCACGCCGATGACGCGATGCGGGGCCTCGCAGGCCGCGCCGATCGACGCCACCGAGAGGGACGACGTGTTCGTCGCAAGGATGCAGTCGCGACCCACGACGCCCTCGAGCGCCCGGAAGGTTTCGAGCTTCACGTCGAGCCGCTCGATGATCGCCTCGATCACCATCGCGCACATGGCGAGCCGACCAAGTCCCTCTGCAGGCTCGGCGAGCGTCAGTCGGGCGAGCGCATCGCGCGCGGCTTCGCTCGTCAGGCGCCCCTTCCCCACCTCGCGAGCGAAGGCTTTCTCGATGCCGGCGCGGGCCTTGCCCAGCACGGGCTGGTGCGCGTCCGTGAGCACCACGCGATGGCCCTTCACCAGGGCAACCTGCGCGATGCCGGCGCCCATCGCGCCCGCGCCGATGACGCCGATCGGCTCCTCCTGGGAGATCACCTAACGACCCTCGAAGGCCGGCTTCCGCTTCTGGAGGAAGGCCTGTACCCCTTCCAGGAAGTCGGCCGTCTTCCCTGCCTCACGCTGCAGGTCTTCCTCCATCTCCAGCTGCGCCGCCAGGTCATGGCCGAGGGACGCGTTGATCAGCTGCTTGGTGAGCCCGAAGGCGCGGGTCGGCTGCGTCGCGAGGCCCGCAGCCAGCGCCATCGCCTGCTCGAGCACCGTCCCCCCCTCGCACACCTGCCAGATCATGCCCCAGTCGCGCGCCTGCGTCGCCGAGACCTTGTCGCCCAGGAGCATCAACGCCGATGCGCGCGCCATGCCGACAAGGCGCGGCAGGAGGTACGTGCCGCCGCTGTCGGGAACCAGGCCGATCTTCGTGAAGGACTGGATGAACGACGCCTCGCTCGCCGCGAGCACGATGTCGCAGGCGAGGGCGAGGTTGGCACCCGCACCCGCCGCCACGCCGTTCACGGCGCAGATCACCGGTTTCTCCATGGTGCGGATGCGCGTGATGATCGGGTTGTACTGGTCCCGCACCACGTTCCCGAGGTCGGGCATCGGGATCCCGTCGCCCATATGCACGGAGGCGAGGTCCTGGCCGGCACAGAAGCCGCGGCCGCTGCCGGTGAGCACCACGGCGCGAATGGACGCGTCGTTAGCGGCGTCGTCGAGCGCCGCCTGCAGCGCGCGCGCCATGTCGAGGTTGAACGCGTTGAGCACCTCCGGACGATTGAGCGTCAGGCGGAGGACTCCCGGATGGCGATCGATGAGGAGCAGGGACATGGCGGGCTCAGAGGGTGCGGCGTGCAGTCAGGGAAGGCGGACGATCTCGATGCGCTCGATGACATCGGCCTCGAGCACCCCCTCGGCCACGCCGCGGCCGCGGGTGATCTCGCCAAAGACGGTGTAGTCGTGATCGAGGCGGAAGTTGTCGGTGAGGTTCACGTACATCTGGGCGTCCCCCGTATCGCGGCCACGCGTGGAGATGCCTAACGTTCCTCGCACCAGGCTGCGCAGGGAGAGTTCATCGCGCAGGAACGGGCCGTCGCCCACGTATTCGTTCGCCGCCGGGCTGCCCCCCTGGATCACGAACGCGGGCTCGACGCGGTGAAACGTGAGGCCGTTGTAGTAACCGGCACGGGCAAGACGGATGAAGCGCGCGACCGTGTACGGCGCCTCACGCGGGAAGAGCTCGACCTCGATGGTGCCACCGCCGGTGCTCGGCGCCATCGTCAGGCGGGCCATCCAGCGGGACTGCAGCAGGGTCGCGATGTCCTCGGACGGAAGCGGAAGGGGCTGTGGCGAGGCCGCGACCGCCCGGCCCGTCCACTTCGCAACGATCGCGGCCGCATGGCGGGCCACGGTCGAGTCGAAGTCGGTGCGGTAGGGCTCGATGCGCGACGCGAGGGACGCCGACCCGAGTTCCTCGATGCGCTCGAGCAGTGCTTCACGGGCGTCGCGATAGTTCTCCCGCTTCGAGGCGCTGATGCGCTCTAGCGCGGCGACGAGCGCACTCACTACGGTGTCGCCGCCGCGCGAGCCCTTGAGGTGCTGCGCCGCGTCCATGACCACATGGTTCTCCGTGGCACCGAGCGCCGCGACGAAGATCGCGTCGTCCTGGTGTCCCGTGAGGGCGGCGAGGCCATCCATGGCGACCTGGCGCACGTTGCCGTTGGTGTCGGCAGCGAGGGCGCGTAGCGAGACCGTGTCACGCAGCACGGTCGCCGCCCGCCCGACCCACGCACGCATGGCCCAGAACGTGGTCTCCCGCACCTCGCGCCGGACGATGGGCAGCGCGCGCTCGGGCGCC
>JACMLI010000153.1 GCA_014379705.1 Gemmatimonadaceae bacterium | reverse complement strand
TCGCGCCGCCGGGTCGAGTCCCATCGCGGCGGGCCGTGTGCGCCGACTCCTTGCCGCCGCGCAGGTGGCGCTCGCCGTCCTGCTATTGCACAACGCCGGGCTCCTCATCGCCTCTGCGCGCGCGGTGCAGGGCGTGACGCTCGGCTTTCGCCCCGACTCTACCGTGTCGCTCCGCATCAACATTCCCACTCCAACGTTCCAGGATCGCGCGTCGCGCGAGCTCTTGCTGCGCCGGCTCGTGGATGAGGTGTCGCAGATGCAGGGTGTGGTCGCTGCGGGGCTCGTGAACGCCCTTCCCCTCACGCCGGGTCGGGAGGACATCGCCATGGCGGTCGAGGGACGTCCGTTCAAGGCCGATGGCACCGACCCGATCGCCGACTATCGCGTCGTGAGCGCGGGGTACTTCGACGCGATGCGCATCTCGCTGGTTCGTGGACGCCTCTTCACCGACGACGACGCCTCGCCGACCTACACGCCACTCGTGATCAGCAGGACGCTCGAACGCCGGCTCTTTCCCGACGGGGCAGACCCGATCGGGCAGCGGCTGCGATTTGGCCCTGGTGCCCCGTGGATGCCGATCGTTGGGGTCGTGGCCGACGCGCGCAACCGCAGCCTCACCGAGGATCCCCGGCCGGAACTCTACACGCCCGGGCTTGGCACCTGGTCTCCCTTCGCCTTCCGCACCGAGATCACGATCGTCGCCCGCGCGCAGGGGAATGCCATGGCCCTTGCGACGCCGATCGAGCGACTCGTCAGGCAGGCGGCCCCCGACGTGGCGACGTACGGCGTCGCATCGCTCGACGACATCGTGCGCGACGCACAGGCGCGCATGACGACGGCGACGCGGCTCATGACGCTCTATGCGATCGTGGCGTTACTCCTGGCCGTGGCGGGCACGTATGCCGTGCTGTCCTTCCTCGTGACGCAGCGGCGACGCGAACTGGCCGTCCGCATGGCCCTTGGCGCGGGACCTCGCGTGGTGCTACGCCTGGTTGCGCGCGAATCGGGCATGCTGATCGGGATCGGCATCCTGGTGGGCCTGGTGGGTGCCGTCCTCGCGACGCGATTGCTCTCCGGGTTGCTCTACGGCATCGGCGCGCTCGACGTGCGGGTGACGCTCCTCGTGGTCGTGAGCGCGGTCCTTGCGGGCGTTGCGGCCGCGGCGATTCCCGCACGCCGCGCCGCGCGCACGGATCCCAGTACGGCCCTGCGCTCCGGTGGGTGACTGCGGCTGCTACCTTGGAGAGGCCGTGACGACCCCACCACACGCACCAGACATCCCCCGATGGCGCCTCGTCGCCATCCTGAGCGCCATCGCGTTAGGCGCCTCCGTGGTGCGCACGGTGACGCAGGTGCAGACCTTCGCGTCCGCTGGCGTCCCGATGGGCCTGCGCGTCCTGGTCCCGACGGAAGTGGGCAACTGGATCGGCTGGACGCTGTGGGCCGTGATCCTCACGGCGGCGATCCGCCGGTTCGTCCAACCCGCGCGTTCACCGGCGGCAGGGGTGGGGATCCTCGTGCTGCTCACGCTGGCCCCTATCCTGGTGGTGCCGATTCTCGCGAGCCCTGGCCACTGGCTCGGCTTCGACTCAGCGGGCCTCGCACAATCGGCGCGGCACATGACCGGCCACAACTTCCCCACCAACCTGCTCCTTGGCGTGGCGATGGTTGGCGTGGCGCAGGGATACATGGGCTTGCAGCGTGCGCGCCGCCTGGAGCTCACGACGGCGCGCCTCCATGCCCAACTCGCCGATGCGCAGCTGGAGACGCTGCGCGCACAACTCAATCCGCACTTCCTGTTCAACGCTCTCAACAGCATTGCCGTGCTCGCGCGGCGGGGCCAGGTGGGGCCCGTCGAGCAGATGGTGACGCGACTCGCGGGGCTCCTGCGTCACTCGCTCGACTCCGCGCGCTCACAGCTCGTGCCCTTGCGCGTCGAGCTGGAGGCCCTGCGGCACTACCTCGAGATCGAGCAGGTGCGCCATGGGGCCCGCCTCGACGTCACGTGGGCCATCGCCGACGCGCTGCACGATCGCATCGTGCCGTCGTTCCTCCTGCAGCCGCTGGTGGAGAACACCATCCGCCACGGGTTCGATGACCCGGTACGTCCGCTGCACGTCGTCGTTGGGGCGGCGACCACCGGCGCGCACCTGGTGCTCACGGTGTTTGACGACGGTGCTGGCCTCGCCGCGCGCGAGGCGCCCGAAGACGGCATTGGCCTCGGGCACACGCGCGCGCGGTTGGCGGGCCTGTATGGTGGCAAGGCCACGCTCACACTCGCTCCCGGTGAAGGCGGCCGGGGAGCGCGCGTGACCATCACTATCCCTGAGGGTACGCGTCCCGGGGCGCAGGCGTGAGGCCGCTCAGCGTGGTGGTGGTGGACGATGAGCCCCTCGCGCGCGAGGGACTGGTGGAGTTGCTCGAAATGCTGCCGCACGTGGTGGTGACCGGTGCCTTCGGCGACGCAGCGTCGGCGCTTACCGCGCTCGAGGCGGAGCCGCCGGACGTCCTCTGCGTCGACATCCAGATGCCCGGCATCGACGGGTTTGACCTGGTGGCGGCGCTTGACCCGCACCGGCTCCCCGCGATCATTTTCGTCACCGCGCACGATGCGTTCGCCGTGAGGGCATTCGAGGTGAATGCGGTGGACTATGTGCTCAAGCCGGTGACCGTCGAGCGACTGCAGCAGGCCCTGGAGCGCGTACGAGAGGAACGCGAGCGTGAGGGGGTGTACGAGTCTCGCATCGCCGCCCTGCTGGCAACCCTCGCACCGGAGCGGGCGTCAGGCGCCGGTCGCCTCATCGTGCGCGAGGTCGGGCAGATCCTTGTGGTGGCCACGCGCGACGTGGACTGGATCGAAGGGGCCGACTACTACGCCAAGCTGCACGTCGGCGCAAAGGTCTTCATGATGCGCGAGACCCTGGCCTCCCTCGAGGCCCGGCTCGACGCGGCGCGGTTCTTCCGCATTCATCGTTCGGCCATCGTGCAGCTCTCGCGCGTCCGGGCGGTGGAATCGCACGAACGCGGCGATGGCGTCGTCGTCCTCACCACGGGGGCCCGACTCAAGGTCATGCGCGCGCGTCGCGAGCTGCTGGAGCGACGGCTCGAGGAGTTGCACGACGCCGAATAGTGCCGGCGGACGGCGCGACTGCCACTGGTGACCCTTTGGTCCCGGAATCACGCCCGGTTGTCCCGTCACAGAGTCAGGGGGGTGTTGGCCCCCCCCACGACGGGCGATCTTCGGTCGATGAGCACGCTGCTGCCGCTCCAACGCTCGCAAGCACCGCGTGCGCTCCTCGTCCTCGTGGTCGCGCTCCTCGCCCTCACGAGCCTGACGCCGCTCGTGCAGTTCGGGAACGGGGGCGTCACGATCTCGATCCATGATGTCATCGTGGTGCTGGTGTCGATGGCGGTGTGGATTCCGTTTCTCACGCTCGCCGCACGACTGATCGGGCGCGACGAGGGCGGGTGGCGCAGGACTCCGTGGGTGCTCCATCTCATCCTCGCCGTTGTCGCCCTCGCGGTTCACTCATCGAGCGTGGTCATCACCGGCGCCTGGCTGTCGGGAGACCCTGTCGTCTCCGTGCTGCGCAGCTCGTCGCCGTCGTGGGTCATCCTGACCGCCCTGGGCCTCTTCCAGTACGCGACGGTGCTCTCGATGCTTTTGGCGATGCACTCAGTGCGCGCCGCCGACCGGGATCGGGTGCGGGCCGCGATGCTCCAGGTGGAGCGGGCACAACTCCGGGAACAGCTGCAGCGCGCCACGGTGGATACGCTGCGGGCGCGGTTCCAGCCGCACTTCCTGTTCAATACCCTCAACTCCGTGCTCGTTCTCACGCAGCATGACCCTGACGGCGCGCGCGTCATGATTCGCAAGCTGAGCGACCTGCTCCGTGCCGCAATCGCGGACGACGCCGGCGTGACCGTGACACTGCGTCGGGAACTGGAGCTGGTCGAGTCGTATCTCGCGATCCAGCGGGTGCGGTTCACGACGCGCCTTCGGAGCCGGACCGACGTGGATCCGTTGCTGCTCGACACCGCCGTTCCCGCGTTCATCCTGCAGCCCATTGTGGAGAATGCGATCCAGTACGCCGTGGCGCCGCGCGAAGACGGCGGGTCCATGACCATCACCGTTCGCGGTGCGGGTGGCAGGCTCCTGCTGTCCGTGTGCGATGATGGTCCCGGGTGTGAACCGGGCGCGGGCAGCGAGCGCGGCCTGGGACTGCGTGGCTGTCGGGCAAGACTCGCGCACGTTTATGGGGACGATGCCACGGTGACGTTGGTGCGGGGTGAGGGAGGAGGGTGTGAGGTGCGGCTCGACGTCCCGATCGTCGCCAACGGACCAACGACATGATGCATCCCGCGTCCCGCCCCCTGCACGTACTCATTGTCGACGACGAACCGCTGGCCCGCCACGGGATCCGGCAGCTCCTCCACGCCGAAGCGCCTGACGCGGAGATCCTCGAGGCAGCCGCCGGGCACGAGGCCGTCCGAATCATCCGCGACCGGTCCCCGGATATCGTGCTCCTCGACATCCAGATGCCCGGGCTCGACGGATTCGGCGTGATCGAGGAGGTGGGCGTGGAGGCCATGCCCGCGGTGATCTTCATCACCGCGCATGATGAGCATGCCCTGCGCGCCTTCGATGCCCACGCCGTCGACTACCTCCTCAAGCCGGTCGATCCCGTGCGCTTTCGCGACGCGATGGCGCGGGCGAAGCGGACGATCTCCGGCGAGCTCGAAGGAATGCGCGAGGCGTTGGCCGCGGCGCTCGCGCAAGCGCGGCAACCGTCGATGACAGCAACCCCGCGCCTCGCCCTGCGAAATCGCGAGCGCATCGTGTTCGTCCGCCCGGTCGAGATCGCGTGGATCGAGGCCGCTGCCAACTACGTGCGCGTTCACGTCCCGGGTGCAGTGCTCCGGCATCGGGCCACGATGGAAGAGATGGAAGAAGCCCTCGGCCCCACGTTCGTGCGCGTGAGCCGCGCCGCGCTCGTACGCCTCGACGCGATCCGCGCCTGCGAGGCGATGGGACGAGGGAGCTTCCAGCTCGTGTTGCAGGACCAGTCGCGGATCATCACGAGTCGACACTA
>JACMLI010000152.1 GCA_014379705.1 Gemmatimonadaceae bacterium | reverse complement strand
TCCTGGGGAGGGGTGAGCCAGAGGACTTCGACCTTGATCCCCTGCGCCGAGAGTTCCTTGGCCGCCGAATCCGCGCCCGTGCGCGCCGCGAGGAAGACGGGGTTGGTCGAACTCTTGGCGATCATCGCAATGGTGATCGTCCCATCCGCACCGCCAGCCGCAGCCGTCGCGCTATCGCCACCTTTCGCCGCCTCGCCCGATCCACCACACGCGACACCCGCCGCAATGAGGATGGCCATCACGCTCGATCGAATCGTCTGGATTGCCCGCATCTTTAACTCCATGGTGAAAGCCGTTTTCGGTGCTCCAGCACGATACTGGGTCCCGGATCAGCGCTCGCTTTGCTCGCTTGTCCGGGATGACGTATTGTAGGTACGCTCGCTTGTCCGGGATGACGTTCTCGTAGGTAACGCTCGCTTCTCCGGGATGACGAAGGCGTCGCTGCTCCGGCGGAAGTTGTCTGCCATCTATCACCTGCCCGTCTGTCCGCCCGCCCGCCCGTCAGTGAGATCCCGCCGTCGCCGCGAGTCGCCGCGCCGTCATGCGCGTGCTCCACTGATCCACAACAACGGCCCCGATGATCGCGCACCCCACCACGATCCACTCGTAGTTCTGATCGAAGTGCAACGTACGAATCGATTGGCGGATCAGCACGATGAGCAGAGCGCCCAGCATCGCGCCCAGCGCACTCCCCTTGCCGCCGATCAGTGAGGCACCGCCCACGACGGCGGAGGCAATCACGTACAGCTCGTACCCCTGTGCATCCGCCGACGATGCCGACCCGTAGAAGCTCGCGCCAAGGAATGCCGCAAAGCCCGCAGTCAGGCCTGACAGTGCGAACACGCCAAGCTGGATGCGGTCGAGCGCGAGGCCGGCGTAGCGACTCGCCTCGAGGTTCCCGCCGAAGGCGAACACGTGCCGTCCCATCACCGTTCGGGTCAGGTAGATGGTGCCGAGCACCGTACACGTGAGCATGGCCAGCATCGGCACGGGGTAGAGCCCGTCGCCCATCCCGAGGGACGCCTTCGCCACCGAGGTCAGCGACGGCGGGACGAGGATGCTCTGCGCCTTGGTCGCCACGAAGGCGATGCCGCGCAGGATCCACATCGTGCCGAGCGTGATGATGAATGGGTGCACGCGCAGGAAGACCACGAGCCCGCCATTCAACAGGCCGCAGAGCAGTCCCGTGCCGAGACACAAACCGAGCGCAACAACCGTGGTGCCGGTCGATCCCATGGGACCCATCTCGCGCAACGCCAGCGCCGTCACCACCCCCGACAGCGCGTAGATCGAGCCTACCGACAGGTCGATGCCACCGGAGATGATCACCACGGTCGCCCCGATCGCCATGATCGCGAAGAAGCTCGCGTCCGTGGCCGTCTGGATGAGCGTATACGAGTTCCAGAAGTTGTTCACGATCTCGCCGGTGCGTCGGTCCGGGTGCGAGCCCGCGACGAGCACCAGCGTGATGGTCAACAGCACGAGGACGACGAACAGCCCGGTTTCCTGCGAGGCGAGCAGTCGGCGTCCAAAGGCGCGCATCAGGCGACCGGCGTCGTGAACGGACGCAATACCGGATACAGGTCGCGATAGCGTTGGTACGGACCGTCGTATTGCGCGTGCGCTCCAGCGGCAGGGGTCTCGACCGCCCCTCGCGTGAGCGTAGCAGCGGTCGCCGACGCGAGGTCGGGGAACGCACCCACGCCAACGGCGCCGAGCAGCGCGGCACCGTACGCCGGCCCTTCCTCCCGATTCACGGTCGTCACGGGTACGCCATACACCTCGGATTGCAGCCGCCGGATGAATGGGCTCTTCGCGCCACCGCCCGTCAACAGGAGCTGCGCTGGCGACAAGCCCAGCGACTGCAGGATCGACAGCGAATCGCGCAGGGCGAAGGTGATCCCTTCGAGCACGGCGCGCGTGAGGTGGGCCCGCGAATGCGCGAGGCTCAATCCGATGAACGCGCCGCGCGCCGCGGCGTCGCGATGCGGCGTGCGCTCGCCCTGCAGGTAGGGCAGGAAGGTCACCCCGCCAGCCCCTGCCGGCACTCGTTCGGCTTCGTCGTTGAGTTGCACGTCGGCGTGATCGGTGGAAGCGAGGTCCTGGGCAAGTCTGTCACGATACCATGCAAAGGCCCCACCCGCTGACAACACCACCCCCATGAAGTACCAGAGCCCCGGCACAACGTGACAGAATGTGTGCGCCCGGAGCCCGGGGTCAACGAGGGGCTGGCCAACCGGCGCCAATACCGTGCCCGACGTTCCCCAGCTCGCCACGGCCTCGCCCGGTGCCACGACGCCGACCCCCGCCGCGCCGCACGCGTTGTCCGCCCCG
>JACMLI010000151.1 GCA_014379705.1 Gemmatimonadaceae bacterium | reverse complement strand
GCGCCCCGCGCCACGCGCCACGCCGCATTGCGGGCCATGTCCAGCCCCGCGATCGGCTCGAGCACGTAGCGCACCCCGGGATGGCGTTCCACCACGTGGCGGGTCGCGGCACTCGAGGGCGCGTTGTCCACCACCACGACCTCCGTGACCAGCGCCTGCGCCGCCGGGCTCGCGCACGCGGACCGAAGACTCGTCAGGCAGCGTTCGAGGAGCCCGGGTCGATCGTGCGTACACACGGCGATCGTGACGGTGGGCAGTCGTGGGGCGCCCGAGGGGCCCGAGAGCTCGCGACGCAACGCATCGATGATGGCGCCATCGGCGGCCGCGGCATTCGCGAGTTGGCGCAGCGCCTGACGGTCAAAGCGGGCACCGGCCGGTGCGTCGTGCATCGCGAATCCCACCGGATGCCCGCCGTGTCGCACGACGAGCGCGAGTCCCGCCTCCGCACTCGTGAGCTCCACGAACGCCGGGATCGCGGCGAGGTCGAGGTCCACGATGCGAAAGGCACTCATGGACGCGACCCATCGAACAGGGCCACGACCTTCCGCCGGAGTTCGGCGTCGGTGGCGCCGAGCAGCTCGCGACGGAAGGCCCCGGCCACGGCGTGGCGCCACCGGTCCTCGCCAACCACACCACCAATCACGGGAAGGGGCACCTTGCCGAGGGTACGCCCCAGGCTCGTTACCGTCACGTCGGCCGTGCGCGCCTCAGCGAAGCTTAACGGGCCGGACGTGTCTTCCAGCGCCACGCTCCCCTGCACGGCCTGCTCGACTCGAGCGACGCCATGCAACGGGCGGGGGCGCCCGGGAGGCGGCAGGTCGCGGCTCGCTTCACGGTAGAGACCCGCGCCCCTGAAGCTGGCGCGCCATTCCGCCAGGATGAGTTCCCGCGGAAAGGTGGGCCGGACCCACGAACTGGCATAGCGACGCGCGAACCACGCCACGGCGAGCCAGGTACGCAGTGCCGCGACCGCGCCTCGCTCCTCGGGAAAGGCACGGCGCAACCGTGCAAGGTGGGCCGCCATCCCCGTCCCCCAGCCGTCGACCTGGTGCACGAGTTCGCGCCACGTCTCGCGATGCCGATGGTACACCACGGCATTCGGCGTGTAGGCCATGAGGCCCCCCGCCTTGAGCACACGGAACATCATCTCGAGGTCACCCCCGCCGTTCGTCGGCGTGCCCACGTCGAGCGCGGGGTCGAAACCGCCGAGGGCGCGCACGATCCGTCGGCGGATCGCGAGGTTGGTGCCGGTCCCCCAGGCCCCCGTGTTCGCGTACCGGAAGGCGATCGAACCCTCCAGCGCTGCCGGAGCGTGCAGCCAGCGCGGCGCATAGCCCCGGCCAAACCCGCCGTACCGTTCGAAGAGGCGCGCCGGTTCGCTGTCGAGGGACGCGGGGAGGACGAGACCGGTGGCCAGCGAGACGTCCGGGTTGCGCGCAAAGAGCGACCGCAGGGCCATCGCCCATCCCGGGGAGACCAACGCATCGTCATCGCAGAACGCGACGACGTCCGCCGTCGACTCCTCGATCGCGCGGTTTCGCGCCCGATCGAGGCCAGGTGCATTCTCCCGCACGTAGCGCAGGTGAGAATAGCGACGCGCTACGAGGGCCCGCGTGGCCTCGCTGCTCGGGGCGTTGTCCACAACGAGGACGTCAACGCCGGGACCAACCGCTCCCTGCAGGCGGCCCAGAGTGGCGTGCAGGGACTCCGGGCGATCGCGCGTGCAGACGGCGATGCTCAGCGAGGCCAGCGCTCCATTCCAGCGCGGAGGGCCATCCCCCCAGAGCATGTCGATGTTTCGCCTGGGACCGGGCGTCGTGGCCCACACGGCCAGGAGGTCGAGCACGGGCTGCGCCGCATCGCTGGAGAGCCACGCGCGAAGGGCAGTGGCCAAGGTGGCGCGCGTTGCACCGGCCCCTGTGTCGAGCCGACCGACCGGAGATCCGTGCAGCGTAAGCACCCAGGAGACCGCCGCGGATAAATCGAGACTTGCAGCTCCATCGATTCCATG
Organism: Gemmatimonadaceae bacterium; assembly: GCA_014379705.1. Lineage (GTDB taxonomy): Bacteria > Gemmatimonadota > Gemmatimonadetes > Gemmatimonadales > Gemmatimonadaceae > RBC101. The sequence continues at coordinate 8,382 of JACMLI010000151.1, read as the reverse complement.
CGTGAGCTCGAGGTGTCCGAGCGCCATGCGCTTGGCCATTGGGGGGACCGGCGGCGCTGCCGTCACGAGCTGCTAGTGACCGATTGCAGATACGCCTGCACCACGGCGTCAACGGACCCGTCGAGGCGAGAACGACCACCCTCCAACCACACGGCGCGCGTGCACAGCATCGGCAAGCTGTCCATGTCGTGCGACACCACGACCATCGTGCCACCATTCGCTGCGTAGGCCGCCAGGCGGTCGTAGCACTTCGCGCGAAAGGACACGTCGCCCACGGCGAGCACCTCGTCGAGGAGGAGGATCTCGGGGTCGGAGCCCAGGGCGATTGAAAAGGCGAGCCGCGAGCGCATCCCCGACGAGTAGTACTTGAGCGGCACCTCGGCGAATTCATCGACACCGGCGAAATCGAGGATGCTCGAGAGCGACGCCTGCACTTCGCGGCGACGCATGCCGAGGGCCGCGGCATACAGCTCCACGTTCTCGATGCCCGTGAGCTCTGGCTGGAACGTCGTCCCGAGCTCGATCACCGCCACCAGTCGCCCGCGGGTGACTATGGAGCCGGTCGTCGGTGGGTAGATGCCCGCGATCAGGCGAAGCGCGGTGCTCTTCCCCGACCCGTTCGCACCGACGAGGGCAACGGATTCACCCGTCCGTACGGTAAGGTCGAATCCCTCCAGGTGGAACGTGGGCGTGCGCACGTGCAGCGGCTTCCCCGCCAGTTGGCGGAAGACGAACTCCTGGAGCGTCGTCGTGCGATGCTCGTAGTGATAAAAGCGCTTCGTGACCCCAACACACTCGATCCGCGGGACGTCGGACGACACTACACGATCTCCGCGAACAGGGAACGCTTCCATCGAAAGAGCTGGCGGCCGATGACGAGGAGGATCGTCACCTCCACCGCGCTTATCGCGAAGAGTGAGAAGGGGGGAACACGGCCGTCGTACAGGATGGCGTGAAAGATGCCAAGGAGTCCGACCATTGGGTTGAGACTGTAGAGGTCACGCCACGCCTCAGGCACAAGGGCCAATGGGTAGAAGACCGGGGAGAGATAGCCCAAAAGGGTAAAGCCGACTGGAAGGGCAAACTCCACGTCCTTGAAGAAAACCGACGCCGCCGCAATCGGATACGCCAACGCGAGTGCCATGCCGACGAGGAGCGCAACGGCCAACGGAAGCAGCGCGAACGCCGCCGGGACACCCCCGTGGCGAAAGACCGCGAGCAGGGACGCCACCAGGATGATCTCCAGCACGAACTCCAGAATGCGCGACATCAGTGTGCTGATGACCAGGACGTCCGCGGGGAAGGCAAGCGTCCGCGCCATGTACGAGTGCTCGCGGATCGTCCCAGCGCTCTCCGTGACGCTATGGACGATGAAGATCCAGGCGAAGTATCCACTGATGAGGAAGCCCCAGTACTGGTCCACGGGAATGTGCAGCACGTACCGAAACACGCCGACCATGATCAGCGTCGTGAGCACGGGATTGAGCAGCACCCAGAGGAACCCCAGCGCGGAACGCTGGTATCTCATCCGCAGGTTGCGGGCGACGAGCGCGACCAACAACTCTCGCGCTCCCCAGACGGAATCGCGCAGGCCGGCCCCCCCCTCCTGTCGCGCGAACGATCGTGCGGTGGCAGGGCTGCTTACCATGTGTAGTGCCGTTTCAACAGTATGTGTGGCGAGATCAAAGTCATCGTGATGCGGCTTGCTGTACCCCCGACTCCCCGTTTTCTTCCTGTCCGGCACGTGCCGCATGCAGCACGTCCTTCCGCCGTTGGGGCGAATGTAGCCTTCCGGTGCTACGTACCAGGGGACAGGATACCGCCGGGCAACGGGAGGTTGCATGGGGAAAGGTAGGGAGATCCGCGTTCTTCGTCGCACCCCTCGTTCTGGTGTCAGTTCAGCCGTGCGCTTTTCTGTGGTCATACCAACGTTTCGCCGTCCCGAGGCCCTCCTCGCGTGCGTCGCGGCCCTCCGCGCCCAGGACCTCGCTGGTATACCGTTCGAGATCGTGGTGGTGGATGACGCCGGCGACGACAGTGCGTTGCGCGAGCTCCTCGCGCAGTTCAGCGACGGACCGCCCATCCGCTATGCACCGGTCCCAGGGCGGCGCGGGCCGGCCGCGGCCCGCAACCTCGGGGCGGAGATTGCCACCGGCGAGTTCCTCGCCTTCATCGACGATGATTGCGAGCCCGACCCGAACTGGTTGCGCGCCTTCGATCGCGCGATCAGGGCTGCCGATGCGGACGGGCGTGTCCTTTTCGGAGGCTGCGTCATCAATCTCGACCCGTCCAACGTGTACGCCACGGCGAGCCAGAACCTGATCGACTTCCTCTACGACTGGTACAACAGGGACGCCCAGCGCGCGCGGTTCTTCACGACCAACAACATCGCGGTCTCGCGAGAGTCCTTTCTCGCCTTCGGCGGGTTCGACCCGAGCTTCCCGCGCGCCGCGGCCGAAGACCGCGACTTCTGCGACCGCTGGCGGGAAGCGCGGGGCCGCTTGCAAAGCGTGCCGGACGCCATCGTCCACCACGTGCATCGCCTCTCGCTCCCCGCGTTCGTCGGCCAACACCTGGGCTACGGACGCGGGGCGGTGTACCTGCACGAAGCCCGCCAGCGGCGCGGGGCCGAGCTTCCACGCATCGAGCCACTCGGCTTCTACCGGAAGTTGGTCCTCTGGCCCTTTCGACAGGACTTTGGCTGGCGTGCTCCCGTGCTGGGCGCGCTGGCAGTTGTCTCGCAGGCCGCGTACGCGTTCGGGTACTACACCGAGCGCTTCAGGCGAGGGAAGGTATCGCGTTCTTCCGTCGATCCCCGCCCAACCCGGCCCCCACGCATGGCGTCCCGGCGCGACACACCGCGGGTGAGATCCTCGACCGACCGGTGATCGCGCCCCACGCCACATCAAGGCCCCTTCAGCGGGAAGTGATCTGGCGCTGGCTCCTCGCCCTCACTCCGTTCCTGGCCCTCGCGATCCTCCACTGGTCGTGGAGCCCGCCCGCGAATCATGGCGACTACGCGCAGTATCTCGGACACACGCGCGCGCTGCTCGAGGGTCGCCCGTATGCCGACTTCGGGTACCTGTTCGTCCCCGAAGCGTGGGGTATCGGGCCCCCGTCGTATCCACCCGGGTTGCCCCTCCTCCTTGCCCCGATCGTGGCCCTGGATGGGATCCACTCCCCACTGCTGCGGCTCCTGTCCCTTCTGGGCCTGGTCCTCTTCACGTGGTTTGCGTACCGACGCCTCGCGCGCAACGTTGCACCGTGGCAGGCCGCGTTCGCGGCGGGGATCACGGCGTTGGCGATCGAGGGACGCGGCGGCACGCTGGGCCCGCTCTCCGACGTGCCCTTCGGCGCAGCGCTCTGGTTCCTCATCTGGCTCGTGGACCGCGAGACGCATTGGTCGTGGACGCACGTGGTGCTCGTCACGGCCGTCGGGTTCATCTGCCTCTCCTTTCGCGTCGTGGGCGCGGCGCTCGTTCCCGGGATCCTGCTGCACGCCATCGTGGCGCGCCGGCAAACGCCGAGGGCGTTCATCCCGCCCGCGATTTGGGCGATCGCCGGCGCCACGGCGCTGGCGCTGGGCATCGTGCAACTGCCCTATGCGGATGCCCTGACGGCCACCTTCGGCTCGGGCGTGCGATACAAGGCCGCGCTGCTCGCGTCGCAGTATCGCTATGCCTTGTTCGAGGCACTCCTGTACCCGTTTCCCTGGGATGCGCTCAACGACGCATACCATCTCCTCGCGGCGCTCCTGGCCCTCGTGGGGGGCCTGGTCCTGGCCTGGCGCATCCGACGGAGTGCGCTGTTCGGCATCGGGATCTCGTACGTGCTCCTCCTGGCGGTCGCCCCGGGGGGAGATCCACGCTACCTCTGGCCCCTCATCCCGGTGATCGGCGCCTCGTTGGCCCTCGGCACGGCACTGGCGCTCCGCGCCGGGCTGCAGCGCATCGGTAGCCAGTCCGCGGAACGACGAGCCCGCGCGCTCGGGGCGGGGAGCGCCGCGATCGTGCTCCTGGGAACCCTCGGTGTGGGACTCGGGGCGTCGCCACCCTTTGCAATCGTCGGCACGCCCGACGCCAACGGCCTCTACGCGTGGCTCGGGAGCGAGGCCAGCCCGGGCCCGGTGCGCGCGATCTTCCACAACCCCCGGGTCCTCGCCCTCGAGACCGGCGTGTCGGCGATGGGGATCCTTCCGCGATCACCGGCCGGGCAGCTGGTGGGCATCGACGCCGAGCGCATCACGCACCTCGTGTGGCAGCGCGACGACGTGAGCGCCTGCCCGCAGCGCACCCTGAACCAGCTCCCGGCCAACTATCCGCAGCGTTTCTCCCTCGCGTACCAGAACCCCACGTTCCGCGTGTATCGCGTCCTGCCCGGCCCGGCGGCTGGCGGAACCTTCGAGCGGATCGACTGGAACCGGGCGACGCGCTGGTGTGGGGACGAGAACGGTCAGCGCGGCCCGATCCAGTAGCTCACCTTGGCGACGAGGAAGTTGTCGCCATCGGCACTCATCGAGTCCCACAGGTCATTCGGGCGGATCAGCACGCCCGGGGGACCCGCGCCCTGGCGGCTCTGCTGCCAGACGAGGAAGGCGGTACTTCCCGGCAACCACTCCCAGCGCATGACGAGGTTCGAGCGGAACGACAGCCGCTGGAAGTCGAGCGCCGGGAGCGTGAAGGTGTTGCCGCCATCCGTGACCGTCGAACTTCCGTTGGCGTTGCGCGTGATGCTCGTCCCCGTGCCAGTCGTTCCGTACACGCGGAGCACGTTGCTGCTCGCGGCGGGCACTTCGCCGAACCCGGTGAACCGTCCGCTCGCCGCAAACGGCTCGGCGTAGCCTTCCACCGTCAGGTTGGGCGTGAACGCATAGTTCACGCGAAAGCGCGCGGAGAGCGTGCTGCGCTCCACGGCAGCGAAGATGTAGCGCTGGCCATACGTCGCCGCCGACCCGCCCGTGCGCGTGGAGACGTACTGCCGGGCGTCGACCGAGCGCGAATACGTCGGGTCGACGGACGCCTGCCACTGCGGCGCCGGACGCGTGGTGAAGCCGGTCCCGAGGTCCCAGCGCCAGCCACTGAACGCGTCGTGGTAGTACTCGGTGCGCGCATTCCACGTGGTGGGCATGTTGGCCCGGCTCGTGACCTGCCCGAGGATCGCGTAACCCGCGGGCGTTCCGATGAGTGGCCCGCCGCGTGTGAGGTCGTCGCTGAGCGACGGCACGTGGAGCGTCGCCCGGGCGTTGAACCGCAGGAAGCTGTGGAGCGTCGCCTGCGCCGTCTGGTTCACGCGGAGGTATTGCCGGATGCCGCCGTAGTTCCAGCCGGAGACCACCGACGTCCCGAACTGGTAGAAGCGCACGAGCCGGCCCGGCTTCGTGTCGCGCAGCTGGATGTCGGCGTTGAAGTCGATGTCGTCGCCGCTCCGCATCTGTCCCGCATCGTTGATGTCGAAGTCGGGGGTGCGCGTGGAGAGCTGGATCCCGCCTAACGTGAAGCGCCCGGCGTTCTTGTCGAGGCGGAGGGAGGCCGAGCCTCCGCTCATCGTCGTCCGCGTGGAGTCGAAGGCGATGTGGCCCTGGTCCGGACGCTGGAAGAAATGGGCGCTGTTCAGCTGCAACCGCGCCATCGCCGCCGGGTCGCCGGACACGCGGCTGCCACCGACCCACCCCGTCACCTCGTACATGCCCTGCATGTACCGGAGTTTCCAGTCCGCGCCCCCCGCGATCGCCTCGCTCGGCAGGAGGTGGCGCAGCCCCCCGCGATCGTCGAGGGAGCGACTGATCGACGTGAGCGACAGCCCCACGTTCGACTGCTGGCGCCCGAATTCCTGCTGCAGGCGGAGCACGCCGTAGCGGGAGGGCGGCTCCACCGCGGTGCGACGCGTCGTGCCGCTGTCCACGCGGAACGATCGCGCGAACTCGCGCGGGGTCACCGCGGCGAGGAAGCCTAACGAGAGCCCGCGGGCGAGCCGACCCGTCACCTTCGCCGCGCTCGTGATCGTCGTGTTGAGCGGGGCGTCGATGAAGTCCCCCTGCACCACCCCGCGCGGCGCCGCGCCGATCCGCCGGCTGTAGAACCACGTCGGCCGACCGATGAAACTCTGGCCCCGCCCCGTCAGAAGCTCGTTGCCCTCCACGAAGAACGGACGCCGCTCCTCGAAGACCTGCTCGAACGCCGTCAGGTTCACGATCGCCGGATCGGACTCCACCTGCCCGAAGTCAGGGTTGATCGTCGCATCGAGCGACAGGTTGGGCCCCAGTCCCACCTTGAGGTCGGCCCCCGCGCGGGCGCCGAGACGATCGGTGAACGGATTGCGCGCGTCGACGTTCGATCGATACGTGACGTCGGTGGCCACGTACGGCAGCAGCTCGATGCGACGCGACGGCGCAATGCCGGCGATGCCTTCGAGCAGGCCGAACCGCGACGCGTACCCCGCCGCCGCGACGGGAATCATCACCCACTGCAGTCGCTCGGCCTTGTCGGCCACGTTGCGCGTGAGCTGCAGGCCCCACACCTGCTGCGCCGACGCGTTGAAGCGCAACTGCGAAAACGGGATGCGCAACTCGGCCGTCCACCCGGCCGAATCGACGCGGGCGCGCGCCACCCACATGGGATCGAATTGCGGCTCGCGCCCGCTGTCCTCGCTGTCCTGCGCGTGGTATGCGTCACCACGTACGCCCCCCGAGGATACCGAAAAGCTGTACGACGTGCGCCGGTCGTGATACGGATCGAGCGAGACCGTGAACACCTCCGCGTCGCTCTCCCCATCGCGCCGCGTGACCGATCGACGGATGGACTGGGGATCGCTGCGCATGAGGCGAGCACCGACATACATCGCGGCGTCGTCGTACAGGATCCGGACCTCGGTCGCGACCGTGGGCGTGGCTCCCTCGATCGGGATCTTCTGTGCGAAATCCGTGATCGGCTCCGCGCCCTGCCACGCGGCCTCGTCCATCAGGCCATCGATGCGCGGCGCAGCACTCGTCAGGCGCGTCGCCCGTGCCGTGCGAGGTGGTGTCGCGACCTGTGCGCTGGCCGCGCCGAAGGCACCAACGGTGCCCACGAGGGCGAGGACACGGACGATGGGCGCGAGCCCCGGAAGGAATTGAGTCACCACCAAATCTTGGGCCCGGTCGCGGGAATGGGTATGAGGCCCGCTCGGCCAATCAACCTGCCCCAGTCCACTTCCCGCCAGCCTGGCCACAACCTCGCGCAACCCTTCCTCGGAGCGACGTGTCCATCGTCGTCACTCACATTCCGCCGAGGACCAGTACGGTGCCCGCACTCCTGGTCGAACTGCGCCACGCCGCCCGCCGGTTGGCTCGCACGCCCACGCTTGTCGTTGCCGTGATCGGCACCCTCGGCCTCACCATCGGCGCCACCGTCGCGGTGTATGGCGTCGTGCACCGTGTGGTCCTGCGTCCGCTTCCTTTTCCCGAGGCCGACCGGCTTGTCTGGCTCGACCATGCCGGACCCGGAATCGGTGCCGAGCGAGGGCTCGACCTCACGCCGGGTCTCTACCAGACGTATCGGACGTCGACGCGCACGCTCGCCCAGATGGCTGCGTACACAACTGTCGACATGAACGTGGTGGCGGATGGTGAGCCGGAACGCCTCGAGGTGACCTCCGCCACGGCCACATTCGCCACGACCCTGGCCGTGGTCCCGCGCCTCGGTCGCTTCTTCACCACAGCGGAAGACCTGCCCGGGGGCGCACCCGTTGCCGTCCTCGGCGAGGGGTTCTGGTTGCGGCGCTTTGGAGGAGACGCGGCAGCGATCGGCCGCACCGTGTCCGTGAATGGGGTGGCACACGAGATCATCGGCGTGATGCCGGGCGACTTCGCCTTCCCCTCCATCGAGACCGCACTCTGGGTTCCGCTCGCCCTGAACCCGGTCACGACGACGCTGGGGAGCTTCTCGCTGCGGGGCATCGGCCGCCTCGCCCCGGGAGCCGATCCCGCCAGCGCCGAGCGCGAACTGGCCGCATTCCTGCCGCGCATCGCGGAGTCGATCCCCGACGCGGCCGGCCTTGTCGCGCAGGTGCGGTTGCAACCGCTGGTCACCCCTCTCAAGGACCACCTCGTGGGTGACGTGCAGCGCACGCTGTGGATCCTGCTCGCCGCCGTCGGGTTCGTCCTCCTCATCGGGGCGGCGAACATCACGGCACTCTTCGTGGTGCGCGCGGAATCGCGGCAGCGCGAGGTCGCCGTGCGGGTGGCGTTAGGCGCCGGCCGGGCCACGCTCCTTCGCCACTCCATCGCCGAGTCGCTGCTCCTGTCCGTGGCCGGAGGCACGCTCGGCGATGGAGTGGCGAAGGAGCGTGGCCCGGCCGGCGCCTAACGCCACCCGCACGGCGACCTCGCGCTGCCGCGATTCCGCG
>JACMLI010000150.1 GCA_014379705.1 Gemmatimonadaceae bacterium | reverse complement strand
TTCCCTCGGCTTCGCTCGGGGCAGCGGCGGGGGTGGTGCTGTGCGAAGGGAATCCCCAGGCGTGGGCTGGCCTCGTGCGACTCCCGCTGGCCGACATGGCGTCACCCATGGGAGTCGCGCATAACGAGTTCTATGGCGTGGCGTACGCGCGCGCCTCTCGCGACGGGCGCGACGCGATTGCGATGCGCACGCTCTACGCGCTCGCCCCCGCCGACCGACTGGCCCGCCCCTGGCTCGCGGTCATGGCCGATCGTCTCGACCTCGATCGCGTCGAGGTATCGACCGTGCCCGTCGACAGCGCGGCGGCAATGGACGTCGCGGGCGTGCCCGTGATGTGGATGAAGCCGGTTGCTCCAGCGGCGGCGGTCCGCCGCCTCGACCTCGAGGAACGCACGCGCGTAGTGGTGCTCGTCCTGATCAGCCTGGTGCTGTTGTCGGGCATGGGGCTCGTATGGCGCGGTGCCTCGGGGCTCGGGGGACGCCTGACGACGCTGGCGTTCGTGGCGGTGACGATCGGTGCGGCGCCCCTCAGCACCCTGTCCAACGTCACTTCGGCGTTCAACTCCGCATACTACTTCTCGCCATTGGGAGGACCGTGGACGGCGAGTGTGGGCGCGCTCGCGCTCTCGGGGGCCCTCGCGTGCCTCAGCGTGTTCGCCTTTGTGCGCGACCGGCGGTGGCGCCCCACGCCGTGGCTGGCCCTGCCACTCGCCGCGGCATGCGTCGGTGGTGGACCGTACCTGCTGCGCCACCTGGCGCGTGGCGTTGAGCTACCACCACGTGGCGTGCCGTCGTCGCTCTGGGTGGCGTGGGAGGTGGCGCTCTTTCTCACCGCCGCCGGGACGCTGCTGCTCGGCGTCTGGGCCGCGGGCGCGTTGCGCAAGCGCGGGTTGCGTCATGGGGCGGCGTGGGGCTCGGCGATCGGTGCGGGGGCAGCGATGCTCGCGCCACTGCTGCTGGAGTCCCCCGGGCGCTTTCCACAGTGGTATGCGCTGCCGTGGATCGCGGCCATGGCGACGCTCGTGCTCACGCGCCGGTCGCGCACAATCTTCCTTCACGTGGCCTTCGTGGCAGCGTGCGGGGCCACCACGCTTGTATGGGGTTCGGTCACCCGCAAGCGCGTCGACCTGGCTGAGCGCGACGTGGCGGGACTCGGTGTCTCGGACCCGGAAACGCGCGGACTGCTCGACCGCCTCCTCGAGGACGTGCAAAAGGGTCCCCCCCCGCGCACGACGTCGGATCTCCTCCGGCTGTATGTAGGGACAGAACTCGCGGCGGCGGGCAATCCCGTGGAGCTCGCGGTGTGGACGCCGCGGCTCGCGAATTCCCCCGACGCCGAACTCGTCATCGCCGACCTGGCGCGTCGGGAGGAGGGGGAGCGCGAGCTGGCTCGTCAGGCGGATTCGACCGGCGTTCCCGACGTGCGGGGTTTCGGGTCACCGCAAGGGATGCAACTCGTGCTTGGAGCGCCACTCGATAGCGGGCACGCCCTCACCGTCGTCGTTGCGCCACGCAGCCGCCTCATCGCGGAGGACCCGTTTGCGGCGCTGCTCGGGCTCGAGGTGCCCACGGTGGTGGAGCCCCCGTATCGCCTGTCGGTGGGGCCGGGCAGTGATCTCCGCCCGGCCACGGACGTCCGGTGGGTCCGTCGCGACGATGAGCTGCATGGCGACTGGCAGCTCGAACCCGCGCTGGGAAGCCTGCATGCCCACGTCGAGGTGGAGCTCCGTTCGCTCGATGCGCTGCTGGTGCGCGGGACGCTGCTCGTGATCATCGACCTGTCGGTGTTCGGCGCGCTGTGGCTGCTGCTCGCGCTCTCCGACCGGGCGGTGATGCGGTGGCTGCGTCGTCGCGCCGGTCGGTATCGCCGCTCGTACCGGGCGCGACTCACCGTGGCGATCTTCGGGGCATTTGCCCTGCCGTCGATCGCGTTCGCCATCTGGACGTACAACCGCCTGCGGTCCGAGGATGCGCTGTCGCGCTCGCTGCTGGTGCAGGAGACGTTGCGCGCGGTCCGGCAGCGGGCGGACCTCGACCTCTCCAGCGAATCGGGGCGGCTCGATGCCCCCCTCTTCCTGTATCGCAAGGGCGAGCTCGTGAGGACGAGCGACGTGCTCTACACACGGCTTGCGCCCCTGGGGCACTTCGTCGACCCGGTGGCGGCGGAGGAGGTGGTGTGGGGCACCGAAGAGTCGGCAAACCGTCGGCTCGACGTGGGGCGCGTGCCGACGCTCCTCGGCTACCGCGTGCTCAGGGACGGCTCGGTGCTGGCGGCGCCGGCGCGCCGGAGTGAGTTGACGCTCGAGCGACAACAGCGGGACCTCCTCGCGCTCCTCGCCGTGTCGATGGTCGTGGGGACGTTCATCGCGCTCTGGCTGAGCGGGCTCGCGGCGCGCGC
>JACMLI010000149.1 GCA_014379705.1 Gemmatimonadaceae bacterium | reverse complement strand
CTGGTTGCAAGGCTGGGTACGGGGACTGGCATACTGGTTTCTGCATACTCGGACTGGCGAACTGGGTACTCGACTGGTGCTGGGCTGGGTACTGGGGCCAAGTCGCCAGTCGCCAGTCGCCCACCTGCTCCAGTCGAGTACCCAGTCTGCCAGTCCGAGTAAGCAGAAACCAGTATGCCAGTCCCAGCACCCAGCCTTGCAACCAGCAACTAGTCCATCATCAGCCCGCGCTCTTGCCCCCGCATCCGCCCCCGCCATGAATCCCAACCGTCGCTCCTTCCTCGACCTCTCGGCAGTTCTCACCGGCTACTCCGCGACAGATCTCGAAGGGACCGGGCTCGTCGACGACTACCAGGCGCTCCTCGAGGGGCAGGTCGGTCCGACGGTCACTGCCCTTCTCTATTCGACGGCGCGCCGAGTGCTGGGGCACGCGTCGGAGCCGGCACGCGCGCACGCGATGCGTGTGGAGATCCTCGCGTCGCCGACGCTGTGGCCCATCTGCACAATGCTCATCCAGGTGTGGTACACGGGCGCGTGGACGAACCTCAGCGCCGCGTGGTACGCGTTCGTGGGCGAGCAGCCACCCAAGGGCGTGACGCCCGGCGCGAGTCACGTGCCGTCGGCCCAATCGTATGAACTGCAGCTCTCGTATCGAGGGGCCGGAGCGCATCCTCCCGGCGCGCGGCCAACGGGGCATGGGGGATGGAGCATTCCTCCCGTGTTCGGCGACGCTATCCCGCCGTCCACGGAGGACGTCCTGTGACCGCGCACTATGACGCCGTGATCGTGGGTGGCGGTATTGCCGGCGCCCTCGTCGCACGCACGCTTTCCGAGGCCGGGCACACGGTCCTGATCCTCGAAGCCGGCATCGAAGGGGCGATGCGTCCCGCGAACTACCGCTCGTACCTCGACACGTTCTACACCGAGGGTGGCGCGCGCGGCATGCCTAACGGGCCCTACCCCTACAACGCGGCGGCGCCGTCGCCAGGCATGCCCTTCGACCCCACGCCAACGGGCTACTACGACTACGCGACCCCCGTCGAGTTCATGAGCGACTACCTGCGCATGCTCGGCGGTACCTCGTTGCACTGGCAGGGCACGTCGCTCCGGCTCGTGCCGAACGACTTCAGGATGCAGTCGACGTACGGTCACGGGATCGATTGGCCGATCGGCTACGACGACCTCGAGCCGGCCTATCGGCGCGCCGAGGAGGAGATCGGGGTGTCGGCGGACGTGGAGGATCAAAGGATCTTTGGCGTGTGGTTTCCTGAAGGGTACGTCTATCCGATGCATCGGATGCCGCAGAGCATGGTCGACCAGTTCTTCGATGGGGCGCTCACCGGCAAGACGGTGAAGCTCGCCGGTGGCAAGTACCCGCTGCAGGTGATCAGCATCCCGCAGGGGCGCAACTCCACGCCTAACGACGCGTTCAACTTGGGGCGCGGGTACCAGCCCCTGTCGTCGGTCGGCGATCGCGACGAGGGGCAGCGCTGCCAGGGCAACTCGATCAGCATGCCGATCTGCCCGGTGCAGGCCAAATACACCGCGCTCAAGACGCTCAACACGATGCGCGGCAACCGGAAGGTGGAGATCCGCACGCAGTGCGTGGCGTCCAGGCTCCACGTCGATCCGGAGACGGGAAAGGTCAACGCGGTGGAGTACAAGCGGTACGAAACCGCGGGCTCCCCGAAGCACGTGACGGAGAAGGTGACGGGCACGCTCGTCGTGCTTGCGGCGAACGCGATTGAGAATGCGACGCTGATGCTCGCGTCGAACGTGGGCAATCGCAGCACGCAAGTGGGGAAGAACCTGATGGACCATCCCTACCTGTACGTGTGGGGGCTGGCGCCGCGCTCGGTGTATCCGTTCCGTGGACCTGATACCACGTCCGGAGTGGAGTCGCTGCGCGATGGCAAGTTCCGCTCGGTGCACGCGTCATTCCGCGCGTCTTTATCGAACTGGGGCTGGAGTGGCGCTCCCGGCTCGCAGATCTCTTCCCTTCTCCTCGGCCAGGCCTATGGAAAGGAGCTCCGCCACAAGTTGGCCGACCAGATGCAGCGCATGGTGAAGATCGGCTTCATGTTCGAGCAGCTGCCTGACGAGGGCAATCGCGTCACCATCGATCCATCAAAGCTCGACGCGTTAGGCAACCATCGCCCGGTGCTCTCCTACAGCTACGCCGACTATTCGCTCGCCGGCATCGACGCGGCCGTGAACACGGTGTGGAAGTCGATCACGGAGTACGCGGGCATCAAGGACTACACGTTCTACCCATCCCCGGCGCCGGGGGGCTACCAGCGCGTCACCTACCAGAATGGTGCATACAACATCATGGGCTCGGGGCACATCGTCGGGACGCATCGCATGGGGCACAGCTGGAAGGATTCGGTCACCGATCGCAACATGCGCAGCTGGGATCACGACAACCTTTATGTTGTCGGCGCGGGAAGCCAGGTGACCATCGGCACGGCCAACCCCACGCTCACCGCCGCGGCGCTCACGATCCGCGCGGCCGACGCCATGCTGGGGGCACTGCGATGAGCCCGGCCCGTTCTCCTGTGAAGCGACCCGCTGCGCCGGCCATCCGCACGGTTGCGTCCCTGCGGAAGCACCTGCAGGTGGCGATGGAACTCGAGCACGCGACGATCCCGCCGTACTTCACGGCGTGGCTCACGATCAAGGAAGGCACGAACATCGAGGCTGCCGAGATCATCCGGTCGGTGATGCTCGAGGAGATGCTGCACCTGAGTCTTGCGGCGAACCTGCTCAACGCCATCGGGGGCACGCCCAGCTTGACGCACAAGGGCTTCGTGCCGCGGTACCCGCACACGCTCCCGCACAGCGGCGAGACGTTCAAGGTGTCGATCGAGCGCTTCTCGCCGGCGGCGCTGCGTACGTTCCTCAAGATCGAGCGGCCGGAGCCCAAGGGCGCGAAGCCGCAGCCGGGGCACTACCATACGATCGCGCAGTTCTACCTGGCCATCGACAAGGCGATCGACGACCTGTGCGACAAGCTCGGCGAAAAGGAAGTGTTCTCAGGAGACGTGAAGCGTCAGGTGCGCCCGGTCGACTATTACGGCTCGGGGAACCTCATCATCGTCACCAACCGCGAAACGGCGCACGCGGCGATCCATGAGATCATCGAGCAGGGGGAAGGCTCGCACGAGAGCATCTTCGATGGCGACGCGCAGATCCTTGGGGATGGCGATGGTCAGGAGGTTGCGCACTATTACCGGTTCATGGAAGTGCTCGAGGGGCGGCACTACACGCAGAAGGACACCGCGCAGAGCGGCCCGACGGGCACTCGGCTCAAGGTCGACTTCACGCAGGTCTACCCGATCCACGCGAACACGCGGGCAGCGAGCTACCCCGCGGGCTCGGAGGTTCGGCGGGCGCTCGAGGGCTTTCGGACTGGGTACTACGAGCTGCTAGTGGATCTCGAGCGGGCGTTCAATGGGGATCGTGGGCAATTCACCGCCGCTATCGCGCGGATGTTTGCGTTGCATCAGCAGGGACTGGCGCTGGCGCGGACTCCTTCTGGTGATGGCAAGACGACGGTTGGGGTGGACTTTGGAGGTTAGGGAGGGGACTGGTTACTTGTTGCAGGGCTGGGTACTGGGACTGGCGTACTGGTTTCTGCTTACTGGGACTGGCGAACTGGGTACTCGACTGGGACTGGCCAGCGACTGGGACTGGGACTGGCCAGCGACTGGGACTTGACGGGACTTATTCGCTACGCATCGGCCTTGCCTAGCTTCCTTCGCGCACTCATTCGCCGCTCACTCGCGCCGGCGCGTTCCTCCGGAATGGCGTACGTCAGGATTCGCACGATGTGGTTCAGCAGGTCCGTGCGTTGCGCGACGGCGTGAGCGCCAAGGGGGCCGCTCAGCCGAGCGTACCATTCGCGCGCTTCGCGTGCGCTGCCTAGCGCGATCTCGTAGAACCTTGCTCGTTCCCTTCCGCTGAAACGGCTGTAGCCCTCGGCGATATTTGCGGATATGGAATCGACCGCGCGCAGGAGCTGCACGACGGTGGCATCGCGCAACGCCGCACTTCGAATTCGCGTCGCATCCTCGGCGCCGACGGTTGAGAGGAATCGAGCCATCCGAAACGCGGGCAGTCTCCAGATCGGATCCCCGACCAGGCTGTCCGGCGGACGCTCGGCCCAGGCAAGGTAGCGTGCATGCAGG
>JACMLI010000148.1 GCA_014379705.1 Gemmatimonadaceae bacterium | reverse complement strand
CTCAAGTACTTCAACCGCTTCCAGGACGCGAAGGCGAAGATCGCCTTCAACCTCTGGAGCCACGACGGCGACAAGCACGTCCTCGCCGGCACCGTGGACAATCTCGGTGATGCGCCGGCTGACTACACGGTGAAGTTCGAGTTCCTCGACGTGACCGGAAAGGTCATTGCGACGAAGGACGCCCCGGTTTCCGCGATCGCGGCGAAGGGTTCGAAGTCCTTCCGCGTGGAAGTCGAGGGGGCAGGGATCGTGGCGTTCAAGTACGCGCCATTCACGGGCATGTAGCCGCCGGCACCTAACGAGCGGAACGGGCGGACCGGTCGCGAGACCGGTCCGCTTTGCATGTAAAGCGCTTCAGGAACGCCTGCGGTGAAGGGCCTGAAGTGTATGTCTGACATTGATATCCGACCGCGAACCTGCTAGGTTCCTTGAGGTCGATCTCCCCGCAGGCCGTGGGGCAGGTCCGTCTCGCGCGTGTGTCGCGACGGGAGTTCCCCAAGGAAGCACCATGGTTCGCGTTGCTCGGGTTCTCCCCGGAAGTATCGCCCACGAAATTGAGATCGTGCCCGGGACCGAGATACGGGCCGTCAATGGGCGCGCCATCGACGACTTCCTCGATTGGGAGTTCCTCACGGCGGACGACACCCTCGAGATCGAGGTGGTCCAGCCTTCGGGCGAGGCCGTCATCTTCGACATCGAGCGCCCAGAGGGCGAACCCCTGGGCGTCGAGCTCGAGCCCCCGACGGTCCGGCGATGCGCCAACCGGTGCGAGTTCTGCTTCATCGAGGGACTCCCCAAGGGGCTCCGCAAGCCGCTCTACATCCGCGACGACGACTACCGGCTCTCGTTCGCCTACGGCAACTTCGCCACGCTGAGCAACCTCAAGGATCGCGACTTCGCCCGCATCCTGGAGTACCGACTCTCGCCCCTGTACGTCTCGGTGCATGCCTCGCCGTGGGAGGCGCGCAAGAAGCTTCTCAACAACCCGCGCGTCCCGAACATCGTCGAGCAGCTCACGCGGCTGGTCGACGGGGGAATCCAGTTTCACGGGCAGATGGTGATCGTGCCGGGGCTCAACGATGGAGACGTGCTCGAGGCCTCTTTGAGTGACCTCTGGTCGTTCCGGGATGGCTGCCTTTCCGTGGCCATCGTGCCCGTGGGGCTCACGCAGTTCTCGCATCTCTACACGGGCCAGTCGATGGACGCTTCCCGCGCGCATGCCCTGGTGGACGTGACAGAACGCTGGGCGCGGCGCGCGCTGTCCGAGCGTGGCCACAACTGGGTCTACGGCTCCGACGAGCTCTACCTCCTCGCGGGCGTACCGTTGCCCGAGGCTGAGCACTACGGCGATTTCGCGCAGGTCGAGAACGGCGTGGGTGCCGTGACGTTGTTGCGTGGACGCGTGCACGAAGGCCTCGCGGAGTTGCCACGACTCGATGGACGTCGCATCGGCGTCGTCACCGGGCTCGCCATGCGCGATCTCATGCCCGGACTCCTCGGCCAGCTGCACCGCGCGACGGGCGCCGAGTTCGAGATGATCGCCGTCGAGAACTCGCTGTTCGGCCCAACGACGACCACGGCAGGCCTGCTGGTCGGCGCTGACATCTCACGCGCCCTTGCCGGGCGCACGGACCTCGACGCCGCTCTTATCCCGGCCGAGACGATCAACGACGACGGCATCTTCCTCGACGATGCCACATTCGAGGACGTCCGCAGCTCGCTGCCGATGCCGGTGTTTCCCTCTTACGACTTCATCGACGTGTTGCAGCACGAAGGAACCCTCGCCGGCGCCGGGAGCGCCTCCACATGAGCCTCCCAGTTGTAGCCCTCGTTGGGCGGCCGAATGTCGGCAAGAGCGCCCTGTTCAACCGCATCGTGGGCCATCAGGCGGCGATCGTGAGCGACGAGGCGGGCACGACCCGCGATCGTCACTTCGCGCGCGCCGAATGGGCGGGTTCTGCCTTCTGGCTCGTGGACACCGGGGGCATCACCGACGACGCCCGCGGGGCGATGGACGTGGAGATCCGACGACAAGTCGAGCAGGCGATCGAAGAAGCGGATCTCCTCGTCTTTGTGGTCGATACAAAGGCGGGGCTACACCCGATAGATGAGCGCATCGCGACCATGCTGCGCGAGGCCGGGAAGCCCTTCATCGTGGCGGCCAACAAGGCCGACGACGTGAAGTCCACCGACTACTACGAGTTCTTCGCCCTCGGCGCCGGGGACCCGATGCCCGTGTCGGCGATCAGCGGCAAGCAGTCGGGAGACCTGCTCGATCGGCTCGTGCAGAGCATCCCGTCGCTTCCGGCGGAAGACGAGGAGAGCCTGCGTGTCGCCGTCATCGGGCGGCCGAACGTCGGCAAGTCGAGCTTCGTGAACCGGCTGCTTGGCGAGGACCGACTCGTGGTCTCGGAAGTCGCGGGCACGACGCGTGATGCGATCGACTCGCCCATGAAGTACCATGGCCGCGACCTCATCTTCGTGGACACCGCGGGCCTGCGGCGGCAATCGAAGGTGGACGATGGGATCGAGTTCTATTCGAGCCTGCGCTCGCGGCGCGCGATCGAGCGCGCCGAGATCTGCTGCCTCGTCATCGACGGGCTCGATGGCATGCACGTGCAGGACCTCAAGATCGCGAACCTCGCCTGGGACGCGGGGCGAGCGCTGATCGTGATCGTGAACAAGTGGGACCTCGTCGACAAGGACGACAAGACGGCAGCGAAGTTCGAGAAGGAGGCGCGCGAGAAGGCCCCGTTCCTCAACTTCATCCCCTTCCTCTACACCTCGGCGAAGACGGGCCAGCGCGTGACGAAGGTGCTCGACGTGATCCTCGAGGTCGAGGCGGAGCGCAGCAAGCGCATCACGACGTCGCAGGTGAACAAGCGGCTCGAGGAACTGCTGGCCCGGCGGCAGCCGCCGCAGGCGGCAGGGCGCGAGATTCGCCTGATGTACGCCACGCAGGTCGAGATCGCACCGCCGACCATTGCCGTGTTCAGCAATCACCCGGACCTCGTGCAGGAGCACTACATCCGTTACCTGCACAACGGATTCCGCGAGTCGTGGGGCTTCACGGGCAATCCATTGCGGGTGGTGATGCGACGGAAGGCCGCGTGACCGCTCCCTGGCTGTGGGGAGGCCTGGGGATCGTGGTTGCGTATCTCGTTGGCTCGACGCCGCACGCCTACCTCGCTGGTCGGCTGCTCAAGGGGATCGATCTGCGGAAGCACGGCTCCGGAAACCTCGGGGCGACCAACGTCTATCGCACGCTCGGCGCGCCGGCGGCCGTCGCGGTGTTGCTGCTCGACGCGGCGAAGGGCGCGGTTCCGACCTGGTTCTTCGCAAACTGGTTCGTGCCGGGGTCGAGTCCGTGGTGGCCGGCGGCCTTTGGCGTGGTGGCGATCCTTGGCCACGTGCGGCCGTACTTCGGGGCGCTGAAGGGGGGCGGGAAGGGCGTGGCGACGGCATCGGGCGTGTTCCTGGCGCTGTCGCCTGGTGCGTACGCCGTCGCGCTGCTGGTGTTCGTGACGACGGTGGCGCTCACGCGCTTCGTGTCGTTAGGGTCGATCGTGGGCAGCGTGGCGCTCGCGGCAGCCGCCAGCATCCTCTATGGTCCGGCGTCGTACCTGACCGCGCTGAGTGCGCTCGTCGCGCTGTTCGTGATCTACACGCACCGGGCCAACATCGGGCGCCTGCGGCGGGGCGAGGAATCACGGATCGGCAAGCCCGTGGCCCGCTCGTGATGAAGATCGCGGTCGTCGGCGGCGGCGCGTGGGGCACGGCCCTGGCGCACGTGTTCGGGTCGCGCGGCCACGAGGTGACGCTGTGGGCGCGTGAGGCCGATGTCGTGGAGCACATCAACGCCTCCCATGCCAACCCGCGCTTCCTTCCCGGCGCCCGGCTCCACCACGCCGTGCGCGCGAGTGGATCGCTGGCCGAGGCGGTGCACGGGGCGTCGTGTGTGGTGTTTGCCGCGCCTTCACACGTCCTGCGCGATGTCGCGCGCGCCGCGGCACCCGCGATCGCACGCGACGCGACGCTGGTCGTGGCGACGAAGGGACTCGAGCAGGAGACGCTGCTGCTCATGACCGAAGTCGTGGAGCAGGAAGTGCGGGGGCGGCCCGTCGTGGCCCTTTCCGGTCCGAGCTTCGCCCTCGAGGTCGCGCAGGGACAACCCACCGCCCTCGTGGCCGCGTCGACGAACAGTGACGCCAGCCAGCTGGTGCAGCAGGCCATCGGCAACGGATCGGTCCGCGTGTACACCAACGACGATGTCATTGGCGTGGAGCTCGGCGGGGCCCTCAAGAACGTGATGGCCGTGGCCACCGGCATTGCGGAAGGTGTGGGGCTCGGGCTCAACTCGCGTGCGGCGCTGATCACGCGCGGGCTCGCGGAGATGACGCGCATCGGCGCAGCCGTTGGCGCACGTCCCGACACCTTCGCGGGCCTGGCCGGCATGGGCGACCTCGTGCTCACGTGCACCGGCGCCCTCAGTCGCAATCGCGCCGTCGGGATCGAGGTGGGGAAGGGGCGCTCGCTCGCCGACGTCCTGGCGGGGAAGGAAAGCGTGGCCGAAGGAGTCGTGACGGCGTCGAGTGCCCTCGCGCTTGCCGAGCGACATGACGTGGAGATGCCCATCGCGCGTGCCGTGGCCCGCGTGCTCTTCGAAGGGTGCTCGGCGCGCGACGCGATCGCCGGGCTGATGGGCCGCGAACTGCGCCCGGAGCGAGATCCATGAGGAGTGACCCGATCCAGGAGTTCTTCTCCATCGGCGAGGTGTGCGAGCTGACGGAGCTCAAGCCCCATGTGCTTCGGTACTGGGAGAGCCAGTTTCGCTTCCTGAGCCCCGCGAAGAACCGCTCGGGGAATCGTGTCTACCAGCGCCGTGAAGTGGAGCTGATCCAGCTCGTGAAGCACCTCCTGTACACGGAGAAGTACACGATCGACGGGGCGCGGCAGAAGATCGACGAGTTCCGGAAGGGCGGGACGCTCAAGGTGGCGGCGCGCGATGCGCTGGCGACAGAGACGCTCGCCGAGCTCGAGGCCGACCTGGAATCGCTCGTCAAGGTGATCGAAGGCGAGTCGCCGGTGCCGCCGCCGGCCGACGCATCGCCACCGGCGTAGCGACCCCGGCCTCGAGCGGTTATCGTTAGGTCCATGCGGCTTCTCTGCTCGAACGACGACGGCATCCTGGCCCACGGGCTGGATTGCCTCGTCCGCGCCGCCGAGCAGATCGGCGAGGTCACCGTGGTCGCGCCGGACCGCGAACAGAGTGCGACGAGCCATTCGCTCACGCTGCACCATCCCCTCCGGCCGGTTCGCCGCGGCGACCGTCGCTTCCAGGTCGACGGCACGCCCACCGATTGCGTGATGGTCGCGATCGAGATCCTCATGCCGGAGCGTCCCGACTTCGTGCTGAGCGGCATCAACCACGGGCAGAACATGGGCGAGGACGTGCTCTATTCGGGTACGGTGGCGGCGGCCATGGAAGGTCTCGCGTTAGGTGTGCCCTCGATCGCCTTCTCGTTTGCCGGGGGCGACCTCCGCGCCGACATGTCGAAACTGGATGAGCAGGTGGAGGTGCTGGTGCCGCTCCTGCGACACCTCACGTCGCTCCCGGCGTTCCCCGAGCACACGCTGCTCAACGTGAACCTGCCCCCGTTGTCCGCGAAGGACGTCAAGGGGGTTCGGCTCACGCGGCTCGGGCGTCGCGTGTACTCGAACTCCATCACGCCGATGCGCGATCCGTATGGTCGCCAGATCTACTGGATCGGTGGCGGGGAGTTTTCGTGGTCCGGGGCGGAGGATTCGGACTTCCAGGCCATCCACGACGGCTACATCTCGGTCACGCCGTTGCATCTCGACCTCACGCACCGGGACGTCCTCGATTCTGCGGAGCGCTGGTGGCGGGCTCCATAGGTCTGGACTTTCGCGCTCCCCGGCGCCGGCTCGTGGAGACCCTCCAGGCCGGGGGGATCAGCGACCTGTCGGTGCTGCGCGCGATCGAGATGACGCCGCGCCACCTGTTCGTGCCGTCAGGCGTCCAGCAGCGGGCCTATGAAGATTCGCCGCTGTACATCGGCAACGGGCAGACGATCTCGCAGCCGTCGATCCACGCTCACTACCTGCAACTGCTCAAGCTCACCGGTCGCGAGCGGGTCCTGGAGATCGGCACGGGGTCGGGATACCAGACCGTGCTGCTTTCGCACCTTGCTGAGCAGGTCTTTTCGGTGGAGCGCCTGGCCCCGCTGATGGAGCGCGCCAAGGTGCTCTTCCGCGAACTGGGCATCCGCAACGTGTCGACCCTGCTTGGCGACGGGACCGTTGGGTGGCGCGACTATGCGCCCTACGACGCGATCCTGGTGAGTGCCGGAGGGCCGACGATCCCGAATCCGCTGCTGGAGCAGCTGGGGGAGGGCGGGCGGCTGTTGATCCCCGTCGGTGCCAAGGAAGAGCAGGTCCTCGTGATGATGACGAGACGCGGATCACAATTCGAGCGACGTGACATCGGCCCCGTCCGATTCGTCCCCTTGCTGGGGACTCACGGCTGGTAGCGAGGCGGTACCGCTGAGCCCTCCCGACTCTTCAGGAGTGGTCCTCAATGGCATTGTTCAGCGGCTCCTCGAGCGGCAATCGACGTCCCCTTGGCGCTCGTCCGTTTTCCGGTCGCGAGAGCTCGGCGCTGGCGCCGGCGTTGCATCCACACGGCGATACGCGCCGAGCGACGGCGGCACCCTTCCAGGCGATCGCGGAGTCTCACGCGGTCGATGTATCAGTCTCCCTGGCCACGCCGAGCGCGTTGCCGGTGACGAGCGCAGTGGAGGTTGAGCCCACCGCCGAGTTCGCGCCCCGGGAGGCGCCGCTGTCCAACGAGATGCCCGTGATGGCCCCGTCGGTCCTCCGCGTCGATGACATTCGCTCCGAGCCGTTTGGCTGGGGAAGCGTCACTGATATGGAACCCGTCACTGAACCCGAGCCTGTGGCCGCGTTCGAGGTTACCGAAGCGGTCGCCGAACCGGTCATCGAGGCCGCGGTGGAAGCTCCTGAACTCGCGGCGGAGCCGACAGTGGTAGCGGAGGCGCTGGCCGCCGAAGTCACCGCTGACTCCGACGATGAGGCGCCGATTGCCTTCGCGGACGAATCGGCCTGGCACGACGCCGCGTCGCTCGAGCCGTTGGAGGTCGAGGCCGCGACATCAGAAGAGTCGCCGGTCAGTGGCTGGTTTGCCAACGAAGCAATGCATACGGGGGACGAGCCGGAAGCGTCGTGGGCCGGTGACGACGTGTCCGTCGCCGACATCCCCGTGAGCGCACCGTGGACCGACCTGGCGGAAACGGTCGAGGCGCCGACGCTCGAGACGGAGGCCATCGACGAGACCGAGGTCGAGGACGCGGTTGCCGCGATCGTGCAGGTGCCTGACGAACCTGTGGAGGTCGTGGAGGCTGTCGCGATCATCGCCTTCGATGTCGACGCGACCGAGATGACCGCGGGGTCCGAGGCGATCACGTCCGACGACGCGGCGATGGGCGAGACGGTGCCTGACGAGTCGTGGTGGTCCGCACCGGTCGAGTCGGTGGCACCCGTGGCCCTGGAGGCCGACGTCGCGCCCGCGCCCCGCACGCCTCCCGTGGATGGGCTGGCTGCCCTGGAGGCCCTGGTGCACGAGACGCAAGGGGCGGAGCGGGCGGTCGAAGCGCTGGAGGCAGTAGCGCGCATGATCCGTTCACGCGAGATTGTCGTCTCCGTTGGTGCCGGGGCTAGCGCGGAATCTGTCCTCGCCTCGATCCTGGCATCGTTACTTTCGCATCCATCGTAGCGACGCCAGGCGGCACGTGCGGATTGTCCACCTCGAGATTGCCGGCCACGTCCAAGGGGTCGGCTTTCGACATTTTGTGCGGCAGCACGCGACTCGCCTCGGGCTCGCGGGGTGGGTGCGCAACCTGTCGAGCGGCAACCTCGAGTGCACGGCCGCGGGGGCGCCGGCGGTGCTCGAGGAATTCCTCGCGCTGCTTCGGGTCGGGCCCCCGGGGGCGGTGGTGAAGCAGGTGATCACCCTGCACCCGGCCCACAATCCCGAGCTGCCGATGCCCTTCACGATCCTCAAGTAGCCGGCATGACCTCCTCCCTCGAGGGCCGGCTCCGGGCCCGCATTCGCGATGTGCCCGACTTCCCGCGACCGGGCATCCTCTTCAAGGACATCACGCCCTTGTTAGGCGACCCCGACGCGCTGCGGGAGGCCTGTGGCGCCATGGCCGACGCCTGGCGGGGCGCACGGGTGACCCATGTGGTCGCGGTGGAGAGCCGGGGGTTCCTGTTCGGTGGGGCGGTGGCGATCGGTCTCGGGGCGGGGCTGGTCCCCGTGCGGAAGCCCGGGAAGCTCCCGTACCATTGTTCGCGGGAGGAGTACGCGCTGGAGTACGGCACCGACGCGCTGGAGATGCACAGCGACGCGGTCGCTGCCGGGGCGCGTGTGGTGATCATCGACGACGTTCTCGCGACCGGCGGGACGGCGGCGGCGACCCGCCGCCTCGTGGAACGGCATGGGGCAGAGGTCGTGGGGTGCGGCTTCCTGATTGAGCTGGGCTTCCTGAATGGCCGTCAGGCGCTGGGCACACGGGTCGAGAGCGTGCTGACGTATTGAGCGTTTTCAGCGCGGCAGCGTCAGGGTAGATTTCCGCCCCCGCGGCGAGACCGCTCGGGCCCGCCGCATCCGCCCCTGTAGCTCAGATGGATAGAGCAGCGGTTTCCTAAACCGTTGGTCGCAGGTTCGACTCCTGTCAGGGGCACTCGGGAAATGAAACGGGCGGTCCACCCTGTCAGTGGACCGCCCGTTCTCATGACAGCGGAGGGCCTTACTTCGCGCCCTTCTTCGCGTAGATGTCCTTCTCGAGCTTGAGGCGGAGCTTCTTGGCCTCTGCCAGTGCCTCGGCCCGCTTTCGGCCCTTGGCGGGGACGTAGAAGCGCTTCTGCTTGCCCGGCTCGGGGTTGATCGAAACGATGAAGGCCTGGTGGCGCTTGTCCCACTGCACGCCGGTGACCCCGAACTTGTTGCGACGCGACCGGACGACGACACGGCCCGTTGCCGGCTTGCCCAGGGCCTTCTCGGTCTTGTCCCGCCACACCACCGCATCCGCAAACGCCTTCTTCCTGCCACCGTGTTTGTTGTCCGAGAACCACTTCCGGTGGGTCTTGCCCTCGAAAGTGACCTGGACCAACCAGCCGTGGTTGTGCTTCTCCGGCTGATCGATGCGTGATATGCCTTTGCGCCTGATCATGGGAATGGGTTGAAGGGTGAGGGGCGCCCAAAGGATAGTGGGCGCGCGACACATTACCAAGGTCGGACTACCAACAAACGAGCCGCATCGCCATTTTTCTGTACTCGGCGCGGGCCACAGGGTCCGTCGGCCATAACGAGACCACCACCGCGCGCGTGCCCAAGACGCTCGCCCCATGTAGGTATTCATGACGAGTCCAACACAGACCACGGGCCTTGACATCGACGAGACCAGTGAATCAGCGGTCGAGTGGCTGAAGCAGCACGGGCGCCAGGTAGGGATCGGGGTGATCGTGGTGGTGGCGCTGGCGGGGGTGTTCTGGGTGGTCCGGGCGCAGAACGCGGGGAACGAGGCCACGGCGTCGCGGCAGCTGGTGGCGGCGCAGCGGAGCGTTGGGGCAGGCAACCTGCCGCTTGCCGCAGCCGACCTTCACAAGCTGGTGGATCGGTACGGCTCAACCCGCTCGGGGACCGAGGCCAAGGTGTTGCTCGCGCAGGTCGAGCTGCAACAGGGCAAGACGACCGAGGCGATGAAGGTGCTCGACGAGATCGGCTCCGGTGGCCCGACGGCGGCCTCGGTGCACGCGCTCCGCGCCGCCGCCCTGGAGCAGACCGGCAAGCCCGCTGAGGCTGCAGCTGAATACCTCAAGGCGGCGGCCGCCAACCAGCTGCAAGGCGAGGCGGAGAGCCTTCGGGCGGACGCGGCCAGGGCGTGGGTGGCCGCCGGCAAGAAGGACGAGGCGCTGAAGATCTGGAGGGACATGGCTGGTAACCCGAGCTCTGTCCTGTACAACGAGGCGCTGCTTCGCGTGGGAGAGTTGACGGCGGAGGTTGTGCGCTAAGGGGGGCAGGCGGGCGAACCACAGATGGCAGATGGCACATGGGGGCCCGTTGGGCCCCCTTCTCTTATCCGCGACTCAACTGCGCATAAGATGTGTTATGTAAAGTACTCGTCAACAAGGGTGTGGATATCCTCGTCGGACCATCCCCGAGGGCTCGCATGGGCACTTCCCCAGTGGGGGTCGGCATTTCCCTCCCCAGTTCAAGGCCGGCGTTACTCGAACTGAGCAGTGGCACAGCGCTGGAACTGCGCGGTATGAGGTGCGTTGAAACGCACCCATTCCATGAGTGCCCG
>JACMLI010000015.1 GCA_014379705.1 Gemmatimonadaceae bacterium | reverse complement strand
GGCGCGCCGGCAGCTGCCCCGTCCGTCCGTGGGCCCCGAGGGCCGCGTGTTCTGGCCCGAGGAGCGAGGGGCGCCCACGCGCGGGACCGCGCTCATCTCGGTCGCGGCGGACGGCACCGATCGACAGGAGCACGTCACGTTCCCCGCGGCCGACGAGATCATCCCGAGTCCCGACGGCGCGTATGTCGCCTTCCAGGAAGGGGACAACGTCTACGTCTCACCGATGGCAGCCGGCGGCATCGGTCGCGATCCGCAGCGGATCGAGAAGCGTCGCGCGGCGTTCCCGGCCACGGCGCTCACGCGTGACGGTGGACTCTTCCCGCGCTGGCGGAACGCGACGACGCTCGAGTACTCGAGCGGCCCCGCGTTCTACGTGCACCATCTCGAGACAGGCAAGACCGATACGACGCGGCTGCGCCTCTCGGTCCCGCGCGCGCTCCCCACGGGAACCGTGGCCCTCACGAACGCGCGCATCGTCACGCTCGACAAGCGCAAGGTGATCGAGCGCGGCACGATCGTGGTGCGGGGCAGCCGCATTGCTTGTGTAGGTCAATGCTCGACCACGGGGGTGGAGCGGGTGGTGAACGTCGCCGGCAAGACGATCATCCCCGGCATCATCGACATGCACTCCCACCACTATCGCGAGTGGCGCGGCATGCGCCCGAGGCACGACTTCGAGCAGGCCATCTATCTTGCGTACGGCGTCACCACCACGCTCGATGTGTCGATGTACAGCCAGAACATGTTTCCGACGGCGGAACTGATCGAGGCCGGCGAAATCATTGGGCCGCGTGGGTTCAGCACGGGGGACAACATCACGGCCGGTGACGGGGCCCGCGCCAACGAGATCAACAATCCGCGGGACGCGCTCGCCATGGTGCGCAAGATGGCCGACTGGGGCGCGACCTCGATCAAGCAGTACGCGCAGCCGCGTCGCGACCAGCGCCAGTGGATGGCGGAGGCGTCGCGCACCGTCGGCATGAACGAAACGTCGGAAGGCGGCTTCTTCCTCGAGAACCTCGGCTTCATCATGGACGGGCAGACCGGGTGGGAGCACTCGTTCAGCGAGATCCCGCTGTACAGCGACGGGGCAAAGTTTCTCGGGAAGGCGGGCGCGACATATTCGCCGACGCTCGTGGTCGCCGGGCCCGGCGCGTGGAGCATCGAGTACTGGTTCCAGGAGTCGGAGGTCTGGAAGGATCCCAAGCAGCGCAAGTGGTTCCCGTGGCGCGCACTCGTGCCCCACGCGCGCGTGCGCGCGCTCCGGCCCGTGACGGACTACTCGTATCCGCTGACCGCGCAGGCGATGGCCGACATCATCGCCGAGGGCGGGTGGGGCGCGTTAGGCAGCCACGGCGAGCACCATGGCCTGGCGCCGCACTGGGAGCTGTGGATGGGCGCCAGCGCCCTGGGGAACCACGGGGCCCTCGAAGTCGCGAGCGTGCACGGGGCCCGCTTCCTGGGCGCCGACAAGGACCTTGGCAGCATCGAGGTCGGCAAGCTCGCGGACCTCGTGATCCTCAACGCGAACCCGCTCGAGAACATCCGGGCGACCGCGGACGCGCAGTACGTCATGAAGGCCGGAACGCTCTATGACGCCATGAGCCTCGACCAGATCTGGCCGAAGGCCGTGCCGTTCGGACCCACCTATTGGGTCAATGAGGACGCGCTGCAGATCAACACGAAAGGCACCGACACGTTCGACAAGGACAGTCGGGCGGGCGCGCCGGCGGGCGGACGGGCCGTGCCGCCGAAGAAGCCTTAGGTAGCGGGATGGACGGGATAGGGACGAGATAGACGAGATCGACGAGATGGTTCTACGCCTGGATCGACGTCGTTCCGCTCGGTTACGCGCAAATACTCGTCCATCTCGTCCATCTGGTCCACTATGGGGACGCTTTTTTCGCGGTCAGTTGCGCGACGAGGGCGTCGAAGGCGCGACGTTGGGCCGTGTCGGCGCTCACGGCCATCGTGAACCGGTCGTACTCCGCCTCGGTCAGGTTCTGCTCCTTGAGGACCTTGCGGACGTCGTCCCTGAGCTTGTCGCGCAGCTTCTCCTGCACGTCGGCCTTCTTGTTGCGCGGGTCGGCAAACTCGGCGTTGGCGCGCTCCCGCACCTGGTCGATCGCGATGTGGGCGCGGGCGAACGCCTCGAGCTTGTCGGTGGGGATGCCCGCCGCGCTTGCCGCCGCCTGACTCGCCACTGGTGCCGGCGTCCCGAGCACCCCCAACCCCAGGCCGAGGACGAGGAGCCCAACGTGTACGGTCCGTCGCATCCCACACCTTCCAGTCGAGGTCACGGTTTCCGGTCGCTTGAATGTGAGATCACAGCAGAGGCGCGTCAACTCATCTTCAAGTGCGCCTTGCGGATACGTGTGACAGAGCCGCATTCTTGACAGGAGAAGTCGACGCTCGAAAACCTCCTTTGAGAGGGGCGGTATGAAGACCCTCCCCGCGCTGGCGGCTACGCTCGGGTTTGTCCTCGCGGTTCCAGGGAACCCGGTCGTGCGCACGCCACCGCGCACCCGGCCCGCGCCGGGGTCCACCGAGCTGAATGCGGTCGTCAAGCAGTACTGCGTCAAGTGTCATAACGACGCGGCGCGTCGCGGCAACTTGTCATTAGCAGCGTTCGACGTGGGCTCGGCACCGGCCGACGCAGACGTCGCCGAAAAGGTGATCAACAAGCTGCGCTCGGGGATGATGCCCCCGCCGGGGTCGACCCGGCCAGCGGCAGATACCATCGCCGCGCTGATTGCGTCGCTCGAGGGGCAACTCGATTCGGTCGCGGCGGCCCATCCCAACCCGGGGCGGCGCACCTTCCAGCGCCTCAACCGCGCCGAGTACACCGCGGCCGTGCGAGAGCTGCTCGGCCTCGATGTGGACGCGGGCGCGTACCTGCCCCCCGATACCAAGAGCGACAACTTCGACAACATCGCCGACGTGCAGGCGCTCTCGCCGATGCTCCTTGACGGCTACCTCCGCGCGGCCAGCGACATCTCGTGGCTCGCGATGGGGAATCCGCTGGCGACGCCCGCGGCCACGATGTACAGCGTGCCGCGCACCGCCTCGCAGGTCGAGCACGTCGAGGGAGCGCCCTTCGGCACGCGTGGCGGCATCTCCGTGGTGCACACGTTCCCGGCCGACGGCGACTACTCGTTCTCCACCGAGTTCTTCCACGAGACGACGGGGGCCTTCGCTGGTGGCCTCGCGCGTGGCGAGCAACTCGAGATCTCGATCGATGGTGAGCGCGTCGCGCTGATCGACGTCGATCGCTTCATGCACGCGTCGGACCCCAACGGCGTGGCGCAGGCGACGGGCCGGGTGCGCGTTACCGCGGGCCCGCACCGCGTGTCGGCCGCCTTCATCCCACCGCGGTTCCAGGGCGTCGTGCAGGACCTCGTGTCCCCGCTCAAGTGGTCGCTCAACAGCACGTCCAACGCGACCGCGTATGGCTTTACCCTGCTGCCGCACCTGCGGGACGTCTCGATCCACGGCCCGTACGAGGCGGCCGGGGTGTCGGAGACGCCGATCCGCAAGCGCGTCTTGTCCTGCCGGCCGACCGCGCCTGCAGCACAACGCTTGTGTGCGCGCACGATCGTCTCCCGGCTTGGCACCGCGGCCTATCGTCGCCCGCTCACCGAGCGCGACGTGAACGGCCTGATGTCGCTCTACGACGACGCGGCCAGGGGCACCAATGGCGCGCACGGTGGGTTCGAGGCCGGTGTGCGTACGGCGCTCGAAGGCATGTTGGCCAGCCCCGACTTCGTCTTCCGCTTCGAACGCGCCCCCGCGTCGGTCAAGCCCGGGGAAACGTGGAAGCTGCGCGACGTCGACCTCGCGAGCCGGCTCTCGTTCTTCCTGTGGGCGTCCCCCCCGGACGCGCGCCTCATGGCAACTGCCGCCAGCGGCAAGCTCTCGCAGGACGCCGTGCTCGAGCGCGAAGTGAAGCGCATGCTCGCCGATCCGCGCGCCGCCGCGATTTCCACGCGCTTCGCCGCGCAGTGGCTCCGCCTCCCCGACCTCGATGTCGTGCAGCCCGACGTCCGGCAGTACCCGGACTTCGACGAGCAACTCCGCTCCGCCATGCGCAAGGAAACGGAACTCTTCTTCGACAACATCGTGAAGGAGAACCTGAGCGTCCTTGACCTGTACACGGCCAGGTACACCTTCGTGAATGAGCGGCTCGCCCAGCACTATGGCATCCCGAACATCGCGGGGAATGAGTTCCGGAAGATCACGATGCCCGACAGCCAGCGTCGCGGCATCCTGGGCCAGGCGAGCATCCTCACCCTCACGTCGCACGCGACGCGGACGTCGGCGGTGGATCGCGGCAAGTGGGTGATGGAGGTCTTGCTCAACAGCCCGCCGCCGCCGCCACCGCCGGGCGTCCCCGACCTCGAGGCCACGCCGGGCGCGCACGAGGGTCGACTGCTCACGGTCCGTGAACGCATGGAGCAGCATCGCAAGAACCCGGCGTGCCAGTCGTGCCACAAGATGATGGACCCGATCGGGCTCGCGATGGAGAACTTCGACGCCACGGGCCGCTGGCGCATTCGCGATAACGGTGCCCCAATCGATTCGCGCGGCGAGCTGTGGGACGGCGCCAAGGCGCAGAGCCTGCCGGAACTCCAGGACGCCCTCATGAAGCGTCGCGAGATCCTGCTGCGGACGTTCACCCAGAACTTGCTCGCCTACGGCCTTGGTCGCCGCGTGGAAGCTTTCGACATGCCGACCGTCCGCACGATCGTGAAGAGCGCCGAGGCCAACGATCACCGGATCTCGTCGTATATCATGGGCGTGGTGAAGAGCCCGGCGTTCCGGATGCAGCGTGCCGATAGCCTGCCTGAAAAGCGCAACGTGACGAGTGACAGCCGGTGAGGCTGAGCGTGTGAGCGTGTGAGTGTGCAAGAACCGGCGGCACGCAGCACCCAGTAAGCAACCAGTAGCAGCACCAGCGTTCAGAAACCAGCAACCAGCCCCAGCCCAGATGAGCTACTTGGGAAAAGAGCCTCTCGCCCGCCGCACCTTCCTGAAGAGCGCGAGCGCAATGGTGGCGCTACCGTATCTGGACGCCATGGTGCCGCGCAGCATGAGCCGCTTCGCCGTGAAGGACGACCCGGCTCGGCTGATCTGCATGGAGATGGTGCACGGCGCCGCAGGGTGCAGTCCCGTGGGACTCACGCAGAACCTCTGGTCCCCGGTCGGCACCGGCGCCGCGTTCGACCTGAGCGCCACGTCGCTCAGTCCCCTCGAGGCCTGGCGCAAGCACCTCACGATCGTCAGCAACACCGACGTGCGCATGGCCGAGGCCTACAAGTCCGAAGAGATCGGCGGCGACCACTTCCGTTCGAGCGCGGTCTTCCTCACCCAATCGCACCCCACGCAGACCGAGAGCTCCGACATCTACGTCGGGACGTCGATCGACCAGCTCTACGCCCGCCGCTTCGGCCAGTCCACGCCGATTCCCTCGATGCAGCTGTGCATCGAGCCGGTGGATCGCGCCGGTGGCTGCGCGTACGGCTACTCGTGCATGTACACGGACTCGATCAGCTGGGCCTCGCCCACCGAACCACTCCCGATGATCCGTGATCCGAGAGTGGCCTTCGAGCAGCTTTTTGGAACCGGAGGGAGTCCTGCCGAGCGCGCCGCGCGCACGCGCAGCACGAGCAGCATCCTCGATTGGATCACGGGGCGCGTCTCGGAACTCAAGCGCGAGCTTGGGGCGAGCGACCGGCTCCGCATGGACCAGTACCTCGAGAACATCCGCGAGATCGAACGACGCATCCAGCAGATCGAGGCGCGCAATTCGAGCGGTGACGAGCGGGACCTGGCGGGCGCTCCCGCGGGCGTCCCGGATTCGTTCGGCGATCACGTGAAGATCATGATGGACCTCCAGGTGCTCGCCCTGCAGTCCGACATGACGCGCGTCTTTTCCTTCAAGCTCGGGCGCGACGCGTCGGCGCGCGTGTACCCGGACAGCGGCATCATGACGGGCTTCCATCCCGCGTCGCACCACGGCAACAACCCGGCGCGCGTGAAGGAGTTCGCCGAGATCAACCGCTATCACGTGGGCCTGCTGCCGTACCTTCTCGAGAAGCTCAGCACCACGATGGACGGCGACAAGTCGCTGCTCGAGAAGACGGCGATCGTCTATGGCTCACCGATGGCCGACAGCAACACGCACAACCATCGGCGCTGCCCGTTGATCGTGCTCGGCGGCGGCAACGGCGCGTTCAAGGGGAACCTGCACCTCAAGGCACCCGATGGCACGCCGATGGCGAACGCAATGCTCAGCATGCTCCACGGCCTGGGCCTGGACGACATGACCACGCTGGGCGACAGCACTGGCGAGTTCAGGCTGGCGTGATGCGAAGGACACGCCCGCACGCATGGCTGGCGCGGAAACGGGAACGAGGGACGACCACGAATACCGGGTGCGACTCATGAGACTCGTGCGACTGGCGCGCCGTGCTGCGGCGCTTGGCCTGCTCTTCATCGTTGGGGCGGGTGCCGCCCTCCCACCGGTGGCACCGGTGGCCGACGCCGCCATGCGGCGCGACGCCGCGGCCGTGAAGGCCTTG
>JACMLI010000147.1 GCA_014379705.1 Gemmatimonadaceae bacterium | reverse complement strand
GGCCTTCGTGTCGCGCCAATGTAGGTAGGCAAGAATCTGATCAACCGCTTTGAGCAGTTCTGTTTCGCCCTTCCAGATTTTGCACTCAGCAATGAAGACGTTACGGTCGCCATCTCGGATGAGGATGTCCGTTTTGCCCTCGTAGTTGAATGTCTCGCCTGTCGCGCCGCCCTGGTATTGGCCGTTGAGCTGGACCAGGAAATGATCGCGGATTGCCATAGGGGTAGGGAGCGCCGGTCGCCCGGCCCCCCCTCCCTCCGAACCGTGCTGGCGGATCTCCCGCACACGGCTCTCCGGTCGGTGGTTTTACCCGCGAGGGGATTGACGGATCGCGACGCGGGCTTCTTCCATGCTGAAGAACCCGCTCGCTGCGAAGAACGCGTTGGGCCAGATCTGATGGTCGCTCCCTGCGCCCCGGCCTTTCTTGCCCAGCCGCCTGCGCAGAAGGCTGCGTAGGCGCATCCGGGTCCAGCCGTCGAGTTCCCGGAAGATTCCCTTGGCCGAGTGCTTGAAGTACTCGAACCAGCCGCGCGCCGTCTTGCGGACGTCCGCGATGATCATCCCGAGGCTCGTGCCGTCGTTGCGCCGCGTCTTGCCCCGAATCGTCTCCCGGAACCTGTCCAGGCTCTTCTTGCGGGGCGTGCGGTAGTGCTTTTCGAAGTGGTAGCCCAGGAAATCGAACCCTTCCGTCTCGACGTCGACCACCTTGGTCTTGGTCGGATGGAGGGTCAACCCCCGAGGTCCCACCCAGTCGCGCACCGCCGCGAGCGCACTTTCGGCTTCTTCCGGAGTCCGGCATTGAATCACCATGTCGTCCGCGTACCGGGTCATCTCGTACCCGCGACTCGCCATCAGATGGTCGAGGTCGTTGAGGTAGAGATTGCTCAGCAGCGGACTGAGAACCGCCCCCTGCGGGGCGCCTCTCACCGGATCCCAGACGTCCATCCCGTCGAGGATGGAGGCTTTCACGTACGCCTCGATCAACCCCAGCACGCGGCCGTCGGCGACGCGCTTGCGCACCTCGTCGAGCAGTTTGTCGTGCGGGATCGAGTCGAAGTAGGCCTTCAGATCGACGTCCACCGTGTGCCGGTATCCCCGCTTGATCAGGTCGTCCACTCGGCGCAGCGCGTCCTTGCACCCCTTCCCGGGGCGAAAGCCGTAGCTGTGCTCGGCGTACTCCTTCTCGAAGATGGGCTCCAGCACGTGACGCAGCGCCCCCTGAACGACTCGGTCGCGCACCGTGGGGATGCCCAGCGGCCGCTTCTCCGTCGTCCCGGGTTTCTCGATGAACTTCCGCCGGATCATCTGCGGTCGGAACGTGTCCCGGCGCAGGTGCTCGTGGATGTCCGCCAAGTGCTCGTCGCGTCGTCTCCTGAAATCCTCGACCGTCACGTGGTCCACGCCCGCCGCCCCCTTGTTCCGCGCGACCCGTTCAAAGGCCGCCAGCAGGTTGGCCGGTGCGTAGACCTTGTCAATCAGGC
This sequence comes from Gemmatimonadaceae bacterium, assembly GCA_014379705.1. Classification (GTDB taxonomy): domain Bacteria; phylum Gemmatimonadota; class Gemmatimonadetes; order Gemmatimonadales; family Gemmatimonadaceae; genus RBC101. The sequence continues at coordinate 918 of JACMLI010000147.1, read as the reverse complement.
TGAACCAAACGCCGCCCTTCACCCCCTGTTCGAGGGCCGTCAACATGCGGTCCGACCAAACCGAGGCTTCCACCCACGGCCATCGGCCGCGGATGTCTCCGGCTTGCATAGACCCCGTGGTCACTCGCGCCGGTGGTTCTTGGCTCGACCCGGTCATCCCGCCTCCACCTTCCTGCGCCCCTTCGCTCCCCGGGCATTACCCCGGTTCGTCGCTCGTATGGGCGCTCTGACTTCCCCGAGCCGCTTGCGCGGGCTGTCTCCCGGGGATCTCTCTGCTTCACGTGTTCGAACTTCCGAGCGTTCTGCCCCCAAGCACCGCGGCGCCTCCCGCCCCGTCTACACAACCCTTGACGAAGGGACAGGCTTTCTCGGCTTCGCCTTTCCTACGCAGGCTCGCCAAGCGCCTCGGCCGAAACGGGTTCGTTATCCTGCGGACCGCTCGTTCGCCTTCAGATGCTCTCCACCCCCCCTTGCGGGGACGCGGTTCCTGTCGGCTTCTGGCCGGAGTGTGACTGCCAGAGGAAGACTCGCACCTCCTTGTCCAAACACGCTCGCAGACGCACGTAGGGGCGCACCGCGTGCGCCCGCACTGCGACTTTCCGCCACGGGACCGATTGCACACGTTCGCGGGCGCGTGCCACGCGCCCCTACTGCAGATTCAGAACGCCCGAGGCGTCTGGTCGCCGTGGCCCGCACCGCGATTCCCCCACACGGGACCGATTGCACACCTTCACCCGGCGCACCGCGACGTCGCGTTTTACGCGACCACCCCCGAATGCATTCGGGCCCCGGGAGACTGCGCCGCCAGCACGCGTGACTCCTCGTCGAGGAACCACGCCCAACGATGCGGGAACGCCGCAGGATCGACCCCTCGGGCAAGGTCCGTAAACACGCCAAAGTGCCCGCGCTCGGAGGCGC
>JACMLI010000146.1 GCA_014379705.1 Gemmatimonadaceae bacterium | reverse complement strand
GGGGGCTGGGGGGCGCTGGGGGCTATCGGTGTTCGGCTTTCTTGCTGCCGTCCTACCAGCTGCCCAGATTCTCGACCGGGCAGGCGTCAACCCCCGGCCAGCAAACCGCCATGAAGAAGATCCAGGTGCAGGGCGTCCACCACATCACCATCGTGGGCTCGACCCGCCAAAGCGCGATCGATTTCTGGGAGGGGGCGCTGGGGATGCCGTTCATCTTCGAACAGCCGAACCTGGGCAAGGCCGACGAGAGCCACCTCTATTTCGATCCGGGGGACGGGCGGCTCCTGACCGTGTTCACCAACGAGGCCCGTGAGGATGCCCGGCGCCCTGCCCCGCGCGAGATCGGGTGCGTGGACCACATCGCGTTCAACGTCTCGCGGTCAACCTTCGTGCTGGCTCCCGTTCGCCTGCAGGAGCGCGGCATCGAGTTCATCGAGCGCGACCGCGGCTTCATGAACTCGATCTACCTCAAGGATCCGAACGGCCTCAAGGTCGAGTTGGCGTGCTACAAGTTCGAAGTGCCCGAGGGCTTCCGGGCCGCCGACGTCCTGATGAAGGCGCACCGGCTCCGCGTGGAGCGAGGCGACCACCACATCGCCGAGGAGCACGTGAGCGACGCGATCGAGCATTTGCTGTCGACGCGCGACCGGCTCCCGCACGACGCACCGGCCGGGCGGTAAGCGGTCGGGCAGGCGGGCGGCCGGGCGGTAAGATCAAAGGCTCCGCTGGCTTTTCATCCGCCTGCCCGCCTGCCCGCCTGCGCCTGCCCTACGGCAACGCGAACGCCACGTACGTGCCCCCACTGGGCGCGCCGTTCTTGCCACCGCCGCACGCGATCACGATGTACTGCTTGCCATTCACCATGTAGGTCGACGGCGTTGTATTGCCTGCCGCTGGGAGGTTGCCTTCCCACAGCAATCGGCCGTTTGTCTTGTCGAACGCCCGGATCTTGTTGTCGTACGTCGTCGCCGCGATGATCAGAAGGCCGTTCCTCGTGACGATGGGTCCGCCGTAGTTGTCCGTACCCGTGTTCTTCACGCCCTGTGCGACGAGCTTTGGATACTCACCGAACGGGATCGTCCACGTGATGGTGCCCCTGTTCAGGTCGATCGCGTTGAGCGTGCCCCACGGCGGCGCGATACCGGGATAGCCTTCGTGGTCGAGGAAGATGTCGAAGACGGTGTTGCGGTACTTTGTGTAGAAGGGGTTGGTCGACGCCGACGCCGCCACGTCCTGGCCCGTGAGGAGGAAGTTGGCCAGGTCGTTGATCGCGACGTTGTCGAGTGCAGTGGCAAACGCCGGCATGCGCCCCGTGCCCTCGCGAATCGTCGTGATGATCTGCTCCCTCGTCAGGCGGTTGCCCACGCCCGTGAGCGATGGCGCCATCGGCGTGTTTTGCGCGCCGTGACACTCCGCGCAGTGCGCCCCGAAGATCGACTTGTCCTCCCGCGGCACGATCTTGAGCAGCCACGCCATCTCGTTCGAGTTGACGTAGAGGAGGCCTGTCTCCTTGTCGAACGCCGGGCCGCCGTATTCACCCCCACCGTCGACGCCGGGAAAGATGAGGATGCCGGTGAGGTTGGGAGGTGTGAAGGGGTGTGGAGTGGGATTCTCACGGAAGATCTTGAGCGCCGCGGCATGGGCCTCGGGCGTCCGCCTCGTCAGGCCATCTTCGGTGAGCTGCTGGCGGGCAAATGGCTTCGGGACCACCGGGAATCGCTGGGAGTCCGCAGCGACTTCTCCATCGAGCGTGGCAGGCGGCATGCGCTTCCATTCGCTCGGGAACAGCTCCCTGCCCGTCGTGCGTTCGAGCAGCCAGACGTGTCCGGTCTTGGTGATCTGCGCGACCGCGTCCACTGGGCGGCCATTGCGGCGAACGGTCACGAGCGTGGGCGCGGCGGGGAAGTCGCGATCCCAGAGGTCGTGCTTGAGGCCCTGGAAGTGCCACACTCGCTTTCCCGTGTTTGCGTCGAGCGCAACGATCGAGTTGGCGTAGAGGTTGTCGCCAAGCCGGTTGGCGCCGTAGAAATCGAAGGACGCCGAACCGGTCGCAAAGAAGACCATGCCTCGCCGCTGGTCGATCGTGACACCGGACCAGGCATTGGCACCGCCTGCAATCTTCCACGCGTCGGGAGGCCAGGTCTCGTAGCCCGGTTCACCGGGATGCGGGATCGTGTGGAACGTCCACCGAATCGCCCCGGTCTTCACGTCGTACGCGCGAATGTCACCCGGCGCCGAGGGCAGCGCCTCGGGTACGGACGTGCCGACGATGAGCATGTCCTTGTAGACGGCGCCGGGCGTACTGGCGCTGACGGAGAGTCCTTCGACCGGTCGGTCGAGCCCAGCGCGGAGGTCGACCCAACCACTGTCGTTCCCCCACCCCGGCGATTGTCGCCCCGTCTTTGCGTCGATGGCGAAGAGGCGGTAGCGATAGTTGAAGTACACCTTGCCCTCGTGCACCACCACGCCCCGATAACGAATGCGTGGCCCGGTGAAGCGCCCGCCGGTCGGGTCGAAGCTCCACAGTTCCTTCCCCGTCGCGGCATCGAGCGCAAAGGCTCGCTGTTTCGGCGACATCCCATACATCACGCCGTCGAGGATGACGGGGTTCGTCTGCATCTCCGACCCGTCGAACGCGTCGCGCGTGTCGTACGTCCACGCGACCCGCAGCTTTGCGACGTTGGCCGGGGAGATCTGGCTCAGGGTGGTGTAGTGCGTGTGGTCGTGGTCGCCCTGGTACACGGGCCAGTCGACATTGCGACGGCTCGGCGCGGCCCGCGCCTGGGCGTGGGCGGCAGGGGCCGCGGAGATGGCCGCGGAGGCGACAAGAACAACGATGCGGGCAATGCGCATGAGCTGGAGTACTGGTGTGTGGGGTCCGATGGTGAACTTCGCGCTCAGGGTCGAGCCCTGCAAATCACTGACTTGCGTGGCCGTTCCTGCGCGTCCGGCAGGCGCGATCGATGTAGGCGCACCCCTCACCAAGGGAACGCCATCGAATCAGCCACAGGGCAAATGGACCTCCTCTCCACCGCGTGGCACGTTTCGATGCCAGCTGTGAGCCTCCACCCACTGGCCATGACCCTGGAGCGAGGAGGCTTCGCGTGGGAGCAAACAGAGCGGTTCGCTGGCACGTCCCTGCGCGCACGAAGGCGCCAAAGGCAATCTCGGCAGGGGCGGCCCGCTGCCGGCGCAAGTTCCTCCGCGTCTTCCCCGGTGGATTCCGCGACGAGACCTACCTCGAGTGGGAGCGCGAGTACAAGTGGGCGACGCACGAGCGCTGGGAAGAGGCGCTCGGGCACGAGGAGTTTCGTCGGCTCCTGCAGCGGGAAGACTTCGCGGAGATCGCAGCGCGCGCCGTGCGCGTCGAGCAACGATCGCGTCACAGCATGATCTTCTCCTTCGAGAAAATGGCGTTGCGCGATGCGGTCAAGTCCAGCGAGGGAGCGCGCACCTTTGCCGAGGGGCTGTACGAGTTCCTTCACGGTGCTGACGATGTCGCACACAGGTTCGAGCGATGGGTCGAGGTGGTCGCGGAGCTTCCGCGCAGGCAAACCCGCGTCCTCACATGGCCACTGGTGACCGTCTTTGGCTTCATCGCGCAGCCCGACAGACACATGTTCCTCAAGCCAATGGTCACCCGCGCCGCCGCCCGGGCCTACGGTGTGAACCTGGAGTACTCGTCGCGGCCATCATGGAAGACGTATGAGCAGCTCCTGGCGCTCGCGAGGACGGTACGTGGGGACCTGCGCGACCTGCGGCCCCGCGACATGATCGACATCCAGTCGTTCCTCTGGGTGCAGGGGTCGGACGAATACGCGTCCTGACCCCCCCGTGGGGTGTTGACGGCGGGCCAGATACGGAGAAATGGGGCGTGTTACTGAAGGGGAACGAATTTACGGCCGCGTTCGGCAGAGAGGGCCGGAGTCGTTAGTTTTCCTGCGGCTGCCGATCGCTTGACGCTCCGAATGGCGTCGCCAGGCAGTCCCCAAAGGCACGGCCCTCAAACTTCCGACTCTCAAGTACCTATGCCCCCCAAGAAGCGCTCGACCAAGAAGGACAACGCACCCGCCGCGACCCCGGTGACGCCGGCCGTCACCCCCGACAAGGCTCTCGTCTCGAGGAAGGCCGCAGCCGAGCCCGCGGCGAAGGCTGCCGCCGCGAAGCCGCCGGCGAAGCGCACGGTGACAGCGACCAACAACGCGAAGCCCACCCCGGTGACCGAGGCCGCCGTGATCGCGGTGCCGGTGGTGACCGAAAGCTCGGCCGCCCCCGAGCGCGTCGCGATCACCGAAGACGACGTTCGCCGGCACGCGTTCTACCTCTCGCAGCGTCGCAAGGGCCCCGGCGATCCAGTCGCCGACTGGCTGGAAGCCGAGCGTTCGCTACGCAACCAGCGCGCCTGAGGCACTGGACGTCGCTCGGTACGAGACAAGGAGCAGCGACACGAGATTCCGACCCGGGGTTACAGCTTGCCGGGACATGCTTCGCCGAGCGACGAGCCATGGTGTTATGCGCGACGCGGCCCGATCGCGCGCACCAGTTCCTGTTCCACCACCGCGAGCGCACGCGCCGGCTCGCGGTGGGCGACCGTGAGGTCCGCCGCCTCGTACGTCGAGTTCCCGAGCAACACGAGGAGCGCGCGCGCGCAGTGGTACCGGTGGAGGTACGTCGCGTCCGAGGTGATGAAGTCGAACATCAGCCAACCGACGGCGTGCAGGTCACGCTTGCCGGCGATCGCGTCCCAGAGCGCGTAGTACTCGCCGAACTCGCGCCGTTGCACGCGCCGGATCAGCTGCGGTAGCGACTCCGCGCTCATCGCCGCGAGGTCCGCGTCCGCGGCGTCTTCGTAGTGTTCCCGCCATTCCCCGCTCATGCGCCCGCTGTTCGAGAGTGTGCGTGCGATAGTGCCTGGCCCGCCCCGACGCTACCGACCTGCTGGAGCCGGCTCAGCCCAGAACATCTTCCCCATCGCCTTTGGCGTCGGCCACACCTCGTCGAGGGTGTTGCCGTCATGAAGGACGCCGGCTTTCATCACGTACCGGATGTCCGTCGTGTTTCGGATGTTCACCAGGGGGTCGCTGTTGAGGACCACGAGGTCGGCGAGCTTCCCCACGGAGAGCGAGCCCACGTCGCGATCCACGCCGATGAACATTGCCGGAAAGATCGTCGCCGTCCTCAGGGCCTGCAGCGGCGTCATCGCACTCGCCATCTGCCATAACTCGAAGTGCGAGTCGATGCCCTGCAACTGGCCGTGGGCACCGATCGTTCCGTACCCTCCAGCGGCGATCACGTCGGCGATCCCCTGCGAGACGATCGGGAATGGGTACGACGTGAGGGGCCGCATGACCCGCCGCTGTGTGTGGGGGTAGAGCCAACGCCACGGAATGAAGCGCTGGAGCTTGGCGTCCTTCCAGAGGTCCGCTTCCTGGTAGAAGTAGTCCTCGCCCCAGGGTCCCGGTCCACCGACGTTGAGGGTTGGAGAATAGAAGAAGCCCGCCTTGCCGAGGAACTGCGTCACGTCACGGTAGAGGGGCAGCGTGAGGATCGGGTGCTCGCATCCCGTGTGCCCGTCCATCGCGATGCCGATGTACTCCAGGTGGTCGGCATCGCCCTCGCACGTCACCATCAGGCCGGCCTCGCGCGCCGCTTCCACTGTTTTCTGTCGTTGGTCCCGCCGACGCTGCTGGTACTCCTTGATCGTGCGCGCGCCATAGCTCTTGAGCCTGGCCACCTCGTGCTGCGCGTCCTCGAACGTGTCGACATTCGAGATGCGCGTCGACGTCCCGCTCGAGAGCGACGGGCCTGTGCTGAACATGCGCGGACCCACCTGCTTCCCCGCCTCGACCGCCTCGGCCATCGTGAAGATGACTTCCGGCGTTCCCGAGGGCTCGAGCGCGTCGTGATGCCAAAGGCGAGGTTGGACGCCATCTCCCAGCTCTGCTGCGAGAGGAGGTCGCGCCCTTCGCGCGCCGTGTGCTTGTGCGCGTCGATCATGCCGGGGATGATCGTCTTCCCACTCACGTCCACGCGGTGCGCTCCGGCGGGGATCGGCACGCGGCCGCTGGCGCCGACGCCCACGATGCGACCATCGCGCACCACCACGTCGCCACGCGGGATGATGCTGTCGCCATTCATCGTCACGAGCTTCGCGCCCGTGAGCGCGACCACGCCCCGCGCCATCGGCCTGGGGACCTGCAGCGCGATACGGGTCGTGTCCGTCGTCCGCACGTCGACGCGGTGGCGAAAGAAGCGCGTGGCGCTGCCCCACTGCAGCACGTTCGCGCTCACCCACCCGGGGAAGTTGCCGCCTTCGAGCGTGAGGCGCCGGACGGGGAGCACAGGCTGGCTCACCGCGAGCCGTACCGGTTCGCCCTGCATGCCCGGCCACGGGAGAGGCGCAAGGTAGATGTTGTCTCCCCGCGCGAAGGCGAGCCACTTGCCGTCCGGTGATGGGGCGGCTTCATCCGCCGCATCGAGGAGGATATGCACCCGCGGATCGAATCCGTCGACGCGGACCGATCGGAGCGACTGCGCGCCACCACCGCCACCGCCAGCGCCACCCCCCGCTCCCGACTCGAGGTAGAACACGCGACCTTCAGGCCCGAACTTCGGCGCGACGATACGCCCGCCGCGGCTCGAGACATCGATGATGTTCGTCGCCTCGCCTCCCGCGGCCGGCACCCACTCCAGTGAGAACGCCGACTCGTCCGAGGGCATGCGACCCCGCAGCATTTCGCCTGCGCCGCGCGCGACCACCACGCGCTGGCCATCCGGGGACCACGTGGGATTGGTGTACATGCCGGCGAGCTGCGTCAGGCGCTGCGGCGCACCCCCCGTCCTTGCGATGCGCCAGACGTGCCCGTGCGTCGCATCGGACCAGCTGGCGAAGGCGAGCGAGCTCCCATCCGGCGACCAGGCCGGGGCATACTCGTCGGCGGCAAACTCCGTTGGAGTGAGCCGACGCGGCGTGCCGCCAGGAAGGTCCATCAGCCAGATGCGGCCGACGGCCACGAACGCGAGCGTGCGACCATCCGGGGACGCCGTGTGGTACCGCATCATGCGCACGTCGAGGGGTCCATCGGTTATGCGGGTCGGCGCAAAGACGCGTTCCGAGATCGGCTTCTCCACGCGCGCCGTGAATGGGATGGTGGTCACGCCGCCGCTCGCCACGTCGAGCCGCCGCAGCTTGCCCCCTTCGGTGAGCACGATGGACCTCCCGTCAGGCATCCAGCTGTACCGCGGGACCGTGCCGTTGTTGTTTCGCTCCTGCACGTCCGTCGTGATCGGATCCATCAGCATCCGCTCGGCACCACTCTGCAGGTCACGCAGCCAGAGCGCGGTGCGAGGGCCGTACTCGTGGCCCATGATCTGCTGGGTGCCGTCGGGGATGCGTCGCGCGAAGGCGAGCCAGCGACCATCCGGCGAGAGGGCTGGCGCCACGGCACCACCGCTCGAGCGGCGCCCGCCGCCACCATCCTGCAGCGGTCCCACTCCGCTCGTGATCTCTGCGACCTTCCCGCTCTGCCGGTCGAGCCTCCGGAGCTGATACAGACCTCGGGCCGGGTTCCGATCACCGGGGATCGCCACGATCTCCTCGTGGTAGACGTAGCGGCCGTCCGGAGATACTTCGGGCCACGAGGCGCTGATGGTCTCGCCGGTGATCCGGACGCCGGTGCCGCCATCGACGTGCCACATCCACAGCTCGCCGCGCCCGTCGTTGTTCGAATCACCGCCGGTGCGGGCGATCACGTAGCTCCCGTCGGGTGTCCACGCGGGTAGCGACACGCGCTTCTCCCGTTGAGTGGACACGCGTCGCGCGTTGGAGCCATCGGCATTCATGATCCAGACATTCTCCTGCCCGTCGCGATCGGAGACGAACGCGATGCGGGAGCCGTCGGGGGACCACGCCGCGTGGAAGTTGAGGGCGATGCCACTGGCGCGCGTGAGCGCACGAGCTTCGCCGCCAGCGATGGGTACGACCCAGATGTCGCCGACCATGTCGAAGGCGATGGTCCGCCCATCGGGCGACACATCGGGACTGAGCCAGGTTCCCTCGTCCGTCGTGAACGAGATGATGCGAGGAGTGCCCCGCGGCCGGGTGATGTCCCAGGGCGGGGGAGTGTTCGTTGCCGCCTGCGCATGCAGCACCTCCCCCGCGCTGCCGTAGAGAACGCTTCCTGTGGCGATCAGGGAAAACAGGACACGACGCGTGGTCAGCATGGCAGGGCTCCTTGCGGTGGCTCTTTGGGCGCCAGGGGGTGCGCGCGCCGCCACGTTGGTGCCGGGACGAACTATTGACAAGTGTCGTTCCGAACGCCCCGTTTGAGAGAGGCCCCGGCTGGAACACGTGGCGCCCCGAACTGCCGCCGTGTGCATTGCACGTCGACCCTTCCCGGCGCGGCCCTCCGACCCAGGCTCTCCCCCTTTAGTCAGGAGACGCCCATGCCTCAACGCTCGCGATCCCTTCCCTGGATCGTCGCTGCTGTGGCCGTTTTGTCAGCAGCCCCCACGGTCCTCGCCGCCCAGACCGGCATCGTCACCGGCAAGGTGACGGACGCCGCCACGAGGCGACCCATCGCCGAGGTGCGCGTCCTGCTGACGGGCACCGCCCTCGTCACGCAGACGAACCAGGAGGGCGACTATCGACTCGTGAACGTTCGCCCGGGTCGCGCGACGCTCTCCTTCTCGCGACTCGGCTATCGCGCCGCAAGCGACACGGTGCGCGTGGACGCCGGCCAGACGGCCACGCACAACGTGAGCATGACGCAGTCGCTCGTCACGCTGTCCGAGCTCGTCATCACGGGCACGGCGGGCAACCAGGAGCGCCGCGCACAATCGGCCCAGGTCTCGTCGATCAGCGCCACGCAGATCACGCGCGATGCGCCGATCAAGACGATCGGTGAGCTGCTGCAGTCGCGCACGCCGAGCGTCGCCGTGAACTCCAATTCCGGCGTGATCGGGACGGCGAAGACCATCCGCATTCGCGGCGCCTCCTCGATCAACCTGTCCAACCAGCCGCTGCTCTTCATCGATGGCGTGCGGATGAACGAGGGCTTCCTCGCCGGCAACGTGCAGGGCCAGGCCTACGATCGCATGAACGACCTCAATCCCGACGAGATCGAGAGCATCGAGGTCGTGAAGGGCCCGGCCGCTGCCACGCTGTACGGCGCCGACGCCTCGGCCGGCGTGATCCAGATCATCACGAAGCGCGGCCGTCCCGGGGCCAATCGCTTTTCGCAGAACGTGCGCGTCGAGTCCGGTCGTTCCGACCAGGACTACAACCCGCCGGACAACTATGGCAACTGCACCGCGGCGCTGGTCGCTGCGACGAGCCTCAACCCGCTGTGCCGCGGACAAGCGGTTGGCACGCTCGTGAACGATGACCCGCTCATGCGGAACAACGTGTTCCAGACGGGCAAGGACTTCACGGTGAACTGGAACGCGCGCGGGGGTGGACAGAACTATGGCTACGCACTCGCCCTCGGACGTGAGGGAGCCATCGGGACGCTGCCGAACAGCGGACTCAATCGCTACAACATCCGCTCGAACTTCAACTACGTCCCCGACTCGCGGTTGACGATCGACGCGGGTCTCGGGCTCACGCAGAACCGCACGCAGCTCCCGAACCTCGATAACTCCGTCAGCGGATGGATTGCCGGGGGCATGCTGGGTTCCCCGCTTACGCGCACCGACACGCCAGTGAACAGCGCCGACGGCTGGTTCGGGTTCAATCGCCACTACAACGCGCTCGCCTCGATCAACAACCAGCTCCGCACGCACCGCATCCTGCCGACGATGACGGCGAGCTACGTGCCCTACGGGTGGTTCACGCATCGCCTCACGCTTGGCGCCGACCTGGCTGCCGACAAGCAGGGCGAGTATTACCCGAAGAACGACAGCGCGTGGTACACACCGGCGCTGCAGAATTCGGGTCAGAATACGCAGCAGGCCCGCACCGATGAACGGTATTCGGTCGACTACCTCGGCAACGTGCGTCGCACGCTCGGACGTGCGAGCCAGTGGGAAAGCAATCTCTCGTTCGGCATGCAGGTCGTGTCGACCAAGAAGTCATTGACGAACTCGCAGGGCGTGGGATTCGTCACGAACTCCAACAATTCGGTGACATCAGCCGCCACGACGACCGGCGGCTCGACGTTCACCGAGCAGACGCAGGTCGGCTACCTCGGGCAGTTGCAGCTCGGCTTCCACAACCGCGCGTTCCTGCAGGCCGCCGTGCGCGTGGACAAGAACTCGGCCTTTGGTGCGAACGCGGAGGCGTTCGTGCTCCCCAAGCTCGGGGCCACGTGGACAATTTCCGAGGAGAGCTTCTTCGAGCCGATGACGAAGCTCGTGAACACCTTGCGATTGCGCGCCTCGTGGGGCACGACCGGTCGCTCGCCGGCACCGGGCGCGGCACTCACGACGTTGATTGCGGCGCCCTACAACATCACCGGGGTCACCGTCGCGGGTGCGAACCCGGGGAATCCCGGCAACTCGGACCTGCGACCAGAGCGTGGCACGGAGTTCGAGGTGGGCTTCGACGCCAGCTTCTGGAAGGAGCGCATCAGCACCGAGCTGACGTATTACGACAAGACGACGACGGACCTCATCATCGCCCGGCCCATCCCGCCGTCGCTCGGCTTCAACTCGAATCCCCTGGCCAACATCGGCGAGGTGAAGAACCAGGGCTTCGAACTCGCGCTCAACGTTGCGGCCGTGCAGATGAACAACTTCGGCTGGGACTTCCGCTTCGGCGCCAACACGCTGCACAACGAGCTGACGGACCTCGGCGGCGTGGCCCCGTTCACCGTCGGGAGCCGCACGCGCGCCATGAAGGGCGAGCAGCTCGGCGTGTACGCCTCGAAGAAGATCAAGTCGATCGACGAGGCCACGGGCGTCGTCACCGTGAGCGACACCCTCGAGCCGATCGGCAACCTGTACCCCACGCTGGAGTGGAACGCGAGCAACACCTTCACCGTGATGAAGAACTTCCGCATCACGGCGTCGATCGATGCCAAGCGGGACTTCCGGGTGGACAACCTGCGGGACTGGTACACCGAGACGCTGCTGATCCACAGCCGCCGCCGGCTCGACCCGAACCTCCTCACGCGTCGCGAGCGCCTGCGCCGCTACGGCAACGACGCGCCCGGCAAGCCGGCGTTTGTCACCACGACCGGGGCCTCGGCGACCACGAGCGACGTGTTCGAGGCGTTCCTGCAACCGGGGGACTTCGTGCGCTTCCGCGAGCTGTCGGCGAGCTACACCATCCCGCGAGGGTGGCTCAACCGGATCGGTGGCAAGGTCCAGACGGCGTCCGTCTCGTTCGCCATGCAGAACCTCGCCCTCTGGTCGAAGTACGAAGGCCCGGATCCGGAGGTCATCGCACAGAACGGCCCGTTCGATCGGCAGGACTTCTTCTCCCTTCCCACGCCGAAGCGGAATTCGCTTCGCGTCGACCTCACCTTCTGACCGCCAGAGGACATGATCATGACCACGATCCGACGCGCGGTCACGCGCACCCTGCTCCTCCTCTCGACGGCAGCCTGTTCCGATGGCTTCCTCGAAGTGAAGAACCCGAACGTCATCGACGCCTCGGAAGTCGACCCGGCCGCGAGTGCGGCATCGCTTTCGGCGTCCGTGCAGCAGAATTTTGCCACGGCCGTCGGCACGTTCATCCAGTTCAGCTCGCACTTCACCGGCGAGACCTACATCATGGAGACGAGCGGGGCCCAGAACGAGTTCGGGCGTCGCGAGGTCTCGGAGCTGAATGGGCAGAGTACCACGATGTGGCGCGAGATGTCGCTCGCGGCGGCATCGGCCAAGCTCCTCCTTGACCTGACGCTCCCGAACCCCACGACCAACATCCACATCGCACGCGCCGCGACGTATCGCGGCTATGCGATGGTCTGGCTGGCCACCGATTTCTGCACGGGGGCCCTCTCCTCGGGGCCGGAGCTGACCAACGCGCAGATGCTGGATTCGGCGATCGTGTGGCTGTCCCTGGGCATCACCGTGGGGACGGCGAACAACACGGCCGACGGGATCGCGCTGTCGCGCATGGCCATGGTCGGCCGTGCGCGGGCCAAACTGCAAAAAGGTGACAAGGCGGGCGCACTCGCTGACGCCACCGCGGTCCCGGCCGGGTTCTCGCAGAACCTCACCTACCAGGACGACCTCGCCAACCGGGTCAGGCTCTCGAACGCGCTCTGGCGCGGCACGGTGGACCGCAGCGTCATCAGCGTGCCGTCCTATTACCAGATCACGGATCCGCGCGTGAAGTGGCTTCCGCCTGGCCAGCATCCGTACAACGCGTGGGACGCCGCCGCCGGGGCGTACTTCATCCAGCAGAAGTACACGGGGTACGCGTCGCCCATCCGCATCGCCTCGAAGCTCGAGGCGGAGTACATCGCCGCCGAGGCGTCGGGGGACATTGCGGTGCAGACGGCGCTGATCAACCGGCAGCGCGCCGCAGCCAGGCAGCCGGTGTACAGCGGCGGGACCGACGCCGCGAGCGTGCTGACGGAACTGTTCGACCAGAAGCGGCTCGACTTCTGGCTCGAAGGGAAGCGGCTGGCCGACTACCGACGGCAACCGGTCGCCGCCGCGCGGTACGTGCCGGTGGCCGGCTCGGCGTACTGGAGACCAAACCTTGGCAACATCGGGGCGCAGACGTGTTATCCGCTGCCGTTCCAGGAGCGCGACAACAACCCCAACATGTAGCTGAGGCTTCAGGAAACGACACCGGGCTCCGGCCTTCGCCGGAGCCCGGTGTCGTTTCCTGCGCCATATCTCGTTACATCTCAATGTCTTGAGTCAAATCAGGCTCGTGCGTTAGCACGAGTGCCGCTTGCGGTGCCGGTGTTTGTTCGGGTATGATTGGCGCATGGACCTCAAGGGAAAGCTCGCCGTGCTCATGTCCTGCGCCGGCGACGATCGAGAGGGAGTGCCGTCGCCTCCGCGCCTCCGAAACGCGAATGCGTCCGGAGCCCTTGGGCCCCTGAACCTGCGAAAAGTCCGCATCCCGGGGCGTGGATCGGCGACGCTGTTGCGCGTCCTGATGACCAACGCCTGCAGCTTCAACTGCCACTACTGCCCGATGCGGCGCGATCGTGAGATGCCGCGCACGCTGCTCACGCCCGAGGAGCTCGTCCGCATCTTTGTCCAGGCGCGGGCGCGTGGGTGGTGCGACGGGTTGTTCATCACCACGGGCATTCCCGGTCGCCCCGGACCGGTCGCCGACAAGCTGATCGCCGTGCTCGAGCTCCTGCGTTTCCGCGAGCGCTTCACGGGATACGTGCACGTGAAGCTCATTCCGGGCGCCGATACGGCGCAGATCGAGCGCATCGTGAAGCTCGCGAATCGGGTCTCGATCAACCTCGAGGCCCCGTGCGGTGCCACGCTCGCCCCGATCGCGCCGGAGAAGGACTACGACCTCACGACCGCAAGCCTCGCGCGCGCGCAGTCCCTCGTGCGCCTCGAGCGTGCGGAGCGCCGGGATGGAAAACCCGGGGACGCGCTGCGGCCGGGTGGCGTCGCCGGCATGACGGTGCAATTCGTCGTTGGGGCCACGCCGGACAACGACCGCACGTTCGTCGGGAAGGTGGGTGAACTGTACCGCACCGGCGGCCTGCACCACCCGCACTTCAGTGCGTTCCGCCCGATCCTCGATACGCCGATGGAATCGGTCGAGGCCACGCCGGCGCTGCGCGAGCACCGGCTGTACCAGGTCGACTGGCTCGTGCGCGGCTACGGCTTCGACGCGTCGGAGATTTCGTACGACGCGAAGGGCAACCTGCCGCTGTCGATGGATCCCAAAACGGCGTCAGCGCTCGCGCAGGGAGCGAAGTTCCCGGTGGAGGTGCGCACGGCGCCGTATGAGGTGCTGCTCCGCGTTCCCGGCATCGGGCCCGTGACGGCGAGGCGCATCGTCGCCGAGCGCGTCACGACGACGTTCCGCTCGCTCGCCGACCTCAGGAAGATCGGCGTGATCGTGGCCCGGGCCGCAGGCTTCCTCTCGCTGGGCGGCCGGCGCCTGCAGGACGTGCGCTGGGCGTCGCAGATGTCGCTCTGGAGCGAGGGCGAGGAGGTCGGTGCCCGGCACCACATGTACGCCTTCAGCCCAGGCACGTTTCGCTAGACGCCTAGCGAATGGCGTATACCTGGCCGTCCGTGCTGCCGATGTAGACGACGCCGTCCACCACCGATGGCGAAGAGAGCATCGAGCCAACGGTGAACATCGTGCGCATGCCGATCATCAGTCCGTCGAGCGTGCGGTCGGGGTACATCCGGCCGGACTGCAGGTTGCCGTTCGCATCGGTCCACTTCGCGCCGTGCTCCTTCGACCCGTCGGACTGGAAGTGCGCGCGGAACTGGCCGGTCCTGATGTCGACCGAGCGGAGCCAGCCATCGGAGGTGCCGTAGTACGCCACGCCACTCGCAATGGCGGGCGAGGAAAAGGAGACCGCCTTGTTCTCGAGGTCGAACTTCGGCGTGCCGGTGTTCACGTCGAGCGCCTTGAAGCGTCGGCCGTCGGATGTGGCGAAGTACACGACGCCGTCGAGCACCGCGGGGGACCCGATGGTCCAGCCACCATTGTTGTTGTGCTTCCACTTGAGGGCGCCCGTGACGGCATCGACCACGTGGAAATGGCCGTCACGTCCACCAACGAAGACGAGGCCCCCAGACACGGCCGGCGAACTGGCGATGCCGATCTGGTTGTATTCGGTGGTGTCGTTCCCTGTGGTGTAGCGCCAGCGCTCGCGGCCGGTGGAAGCATCGAGGGCATACACGTTCCGGTCCCAGCTCCCGACGTACACCAGGCCATTCGCAACGGCAGGGGAAGAGTGCACGACGTCGCCCGTGGCGAAGCGCCACTTGAGCGCTCCGGTCGCGGCATCGAGTGCGTAGACGTTCTGGTCACCGCTCCCGATGTAGACCGTTCCGCCAGCGACGGCGGGCGACGAAAGAAACACGTCGAACGGATCGGGCATGCGTTCGGTGCGCGGGATCGCGCCATGAATGCCCGGTGCAGTGAAGCGTCGTTCCCCCTTGGTCGTGAAGGCCCACTTCTGCGAGCCGGTGGTCGCGTCGACCGCGTATACCTTGCCGTCGACACTGCTGATGTACACGAGTCCGCCGGCCACCGCTGGTGACGACGAGATCGGCCCCTGCGTGCCAAACTTCCAGCGTTGCGCCCCCGTCGCGCGGTCGATGGCGTACAACTGGCCATCGGTGCTGCCGACGTACACCGCGTCGCCACTCACGATGGGCGATGAAAGAACGCGCCCCCCGGTCTTGAACTTCCACACCACGCCCTCCAGCGACGGGGCGGCGGACTGGTACGTCCCGAGGTGCGCGGGGCCGCCGCGGAACATCGCGTCCTGAGCGACAGCTGTCGCACCAGGAACGAGAACGGCAGCAAGGACAAACCAGCGGGAGCGTGCGGGGGACGGGGGCATGTGCGGGGAGCGTGAGGGAAGGCGCACGGTACGTCCCGCTCACGGAGCACGAACGGTTGATGTGACCAGCGGCGTCCCCCGCGTGCTGGGCCGCGTTGGACGCCCGGGGTTACTGGGTCAGGAACCTGCGGTAGGCAGCCAGTGCCTCGGGCCCCTCCGTGACGATGCGGAATGGGTTCGTGTGCCTGAGAGAGGCCCCACCGATTCCCCAGCTATACACGGTGACGAGCGTTGCCCCATGATTGAAGCTGCGGGCCAGGTACGTCTCCATGCTCATGTTCGAGTTTCCGGCCGGCCCCGGGGGGAGAAGGTTCGTGCCCTCGGACGACGCCCACGCCGGGTTCCCGTGGAGCAACCGCTCCTCGGCGATTTGCTCGAAAAGGCCGGCGGTCGGGTAGGTACTGAATCCAGGGCGAGCACTCGCGGCGAAAGCCACCGACGGATGCTGCGAACTTGGCAGCCTGTTTACCAACGTTTCGTATGTCATGCTCGCCGGCACCGTTCCAGTCGCCACAAACTCGGCATACTTCGTCCGGGTCAGGAAGCTGACGTGCGTGTAGATCCTTGCCGGATTGATTCCGCCCTGCGTCAGCCCAGTGGTCCAGAGGTCGACGAACTCCGCGACGATTGATGCGATCTCGGCGCCGACGTCTGCAGGCGGGTTGCCTGGACCGAAGCCGCGGTTCGCGAGCGCGTGAAACCCGACCGGTGAGTCGGTCGAAACGTCGTGGCCCATGTGTGTCTCCCAGCCGGCAATGACCCCACCGAACAGGCTCTCCTTCCCTTCTGTCTGGAGCGTCGCCACGTGCGACCTGATCCGCGCCCCGATGACGTCGCGTGCGCGCCGCGTGACCTCAGACCGGATCGACGGAGCGTTGAAACACATCCGCGCTGGTGGGTGTGCCCAATCGAGCTTGAGTCCCGAGGCGCGCGTCCCAGCGAAGTCGGTCCACTCCACATTCGCCGGATCGCCCATCAGGTCGGTGCGCTTGCTCCAGAACATCGAGTCGTCGATGTGAAAGCCGACCGCGATGTTCTCCGCGCGCGCGATGGCGAACCCGTCGTCGATGATCTGCCTTGCCTCGGCGTCGGTGTGGTCAAACGAGATGGGGCCAAGGATGACTGCGAGCATTGCCCGCTGGCTGCCCGTGGTCCCGATCGTCGCGACGATATCGCGAGCCATGGCGGCGACCTTGACGGCCGGCGTGTAGACCAACGGCGGGCGGTCAAACGGAATGGCCGGATCTGGCCCCCCTTCGAAGATCTGGAAGGCGAGATAGCGCGTTTCGCCACCCGTGATGGGGCGCAAGGCTTCCTCGGGAATCCGGTCGTCCGCGGTGCTTGTCGGCTGGGCGCGACCGCACCCGCTGAGTGCCGCGAGAAGGCCGGCGACAAACCCGAACGAGGTACGTGTCACGAATGACTGCTCCGCGCGATGTGTCCCGGCGTTTCGCCGTCCGGGGTGAGTGTCGCGGACCCCGGTTGGTGTATGACAGGTCGCGGACGTTGCACCGAGGCAGTCTCCGAATCGGCACAGGGCTCCTGCTTCGCAGGAGCCCTGTGATCGACCTTCACCGGTACGGCCTGCGGCCTACGGCACTGACGCAGGCGCGCGGCGGGCTTGTTCGAGGCGCACACCGGCGCCGTCGCGGACGCCCATGTAGACCGCGCCCTTCGGGCCGAAACCCGCGATGACGCGGCCCGCCGGCATGGCGACGCGGTCGATCAGTTCGCCCTTCGCGTCGACCACGTCGTAGACGGAGCCGCCGTTGACCGTGTTGGTCGTGCGGATCCACATGTGGCCATCCATGTCCGCCCGTGCCGCCCCCTGCGAGAAGGGTGGGGCGTAGTCCGGCAACTCGTTCGGTGGCACCATCGTGATCGGCGGCAGCGTGAAGTTCATCGCGCCACCGGCCTCGTTGCGCGCG
>JACMLI010000145.1 GCA_014379705.1 Gemmatimonadaceae bacterium | reverse complement strand
CCGTCGCCGGGGCCGGGGCCTGGGCCGCGGCGGCGAACGACGTGCAGGCGACGAGTGCAAGGGCGGCGATCGTACGCATGGCTGACGGGACCTCCATTCGGGGCTTCAGGGTGTCTTCGAGACTTGCCCGCCTAACGACTCGAGCTGGCGGAGCAGGCGCTGTACGGGGCGCAGGGCCTCGATATCGTTGCCGCCCACTTCACGGGTCGACGGGCGCTGCACCGGGGCATTGCGATCGGCGCCCACCGAGAGCGAACGCCCGCGGTCGGTGGCAACGGCCTCGATGGCCACCAGGGTGACGGTGGCGCCGTCGGGTTCGAGGGCGAGGCGCACCCGCACGGCGCTCTCACCGATGCCACCGCGCCGCACCGTATAGCTGCTGGAGATCGTTCGCGCCGACGGATCACTGCCGCCGCCATCGATCGGAAGCTGCGCGGCCCGCATCGCGCCGAGCACGAGCGCCCGCGTGCTGTCCACGCCCACGGGGAACGCCACGGTCAGGGGCGGGACGTCGCGCGCCGGGATGCGCGTGGTGGCACAGGCGTCGAGCAGTGCGGCACAACTGGCCAGGATGAGGCGCGGATGCATGCGGCTATTGGAGAAGGGCCCGGAGCTCGGCCGCGGTTCGGGCGACGTGCGTGGGTGTGTGCTCCAACAGGGCCTCTTCGCTGAACGCGCCCCACGTGACGGCCACTGAGTCGACACCCGCGGCGTGCGCAGCCCTAATGTCGAATGGGGAATCGCCGATGTAGACCGTCTCTGCGGCCGTCGCCCCGAGCCGGTTCATGGCGTACAAGACCGGCTCGGGGCCGGGCTTGTGGGCCGTCGTGGACTCGAGGCCGACGACGATGTTGAACGCGTCGTCGATGCCGAGGAGGGCGAGGGCACGGTGGGCCAGGGGCTCGATCTTGCTCGTCACCACGCCGAGCCGGCGTCCGTCGTTGCGGAGCCAGCGCACGAGGTCATTCACGCCATCGTAGGGCAGGGTGAGCTCGTCGTGATGCTGCACCTGGAAGCCGCGATACACGGTCACCAGTTCGGTGAGCTGATCGGGGGACGTGGCGTAGTCGCCAAGGTGCGAGTGGAGCGGGCGACCGAGGCCGAGGAGGAGCTCTTCGCGCGTGGGGGTCCAGCCAAGGACCGTCGTGAGGGCGTGCTGGCCGGAACGCACGATGAGCTCGATGGTGTCGGCCAGCGTGCCATCGAGGTCGAACAGGATCACGCGATAGGGCATGCCGGAAAGTTATCTCGTTCAGGCGTGCGCGGTGTCACTGAGGGTCGGGCGCGCACGTTCCCGACGTGAGTCGGGACGTGGGGCAGGTCGGACTGAGGGTACGAGGAGCAGGGCCGCGAGAACACGCACCGTTGTCGGGGCTCGCGATGGGCGTGCGCGCGGAGCCAGCATGTCATGCAGCGCGTCGAGACAGGAGGCGTCGATGCGCGTTTCCGAGTGGGCATGAATCCAGGTGTCAAGCCAACGCTCGACTCCTGCGCCGGTGGAACGGAGCACGACGTCGCTCGTGCGCGCGAGTCGCGAGGCCAGCGCACGCAGCGTGTGACGCGCCCCTCCCGCGCGGAGGCCCGCGAGGCGCCGAAGGACGCGTCGTTGGGTGTCCCCATGGCTGGCGCCGAGGAGTTCGAGTTGCTCGGCGTGGCGATCGCACCAGGCCGCGATGGCGCGAACATTCAGCTGCATGGCGCGGCGTTGGCCCGCCCCAGGCTCGATCTCGGGCCGCTCGAGGTCCACGCCGGTGACGAAGCGCGCAATGCGGTGCGCGTCGGACGTGACGCCACCAGCGGTGCGGAGGAGCAGCTGGGGTCCGTCACCCAGGTCCACGAGGGCGAGGCACGCGCTTTCGTCGACGTTGCCCGTGATAGCGGCGAAGGTGGTCACATCCGCCCGGGTCGCGCCGGGCAGGTCGAGCCATGGTGCCCTCCACGGCCCGAGCACGTCACGCAATCGGGACGCGTCGTCGGCGGGAGACCGCGCCTGGGTCGCTCGCTGCCTCGGGAGGGCGAGCGCGAGGGGATCGTCACCCACGAAACGCGAGGCAATGCCCGCCTTGCGAGCCAGCCGGTCGAGCAGACGCAGCAGGCGACCCGCGCCTCCCGGCGGTTCGAACGCCACGTGCTGCAATCGGCGGTGCGTGGAACCGAGGCGTCGCAGGCGTCCCATGCGCTGCTGCAGGCGCGCCATCGTCCACGGGAGGTCGAGGTGCACGAGGACGCCCGCATCGTGGAGGTCGACGCCTTCACTCATGACGTCGGTCGCCACCAGGACGTCGATCTTCATCGCCCGCGACGCCTCCCTCGTTCCGGGCGTGAACTGTCGCACGACCTCATCGCGCGTCACGGCGCCGCTGGCGATGCGCGTCTCAGGACCTGCGAGCAGTGCCGTGCGACACGTCGGTGACAGGGCACGATACATCGCGCGCGCCGTGTCGATGCTGTGCGAGAAGCACACGCAGCGGGTCGGTGCTGCGTCGTCGATCACCGCGCGCAGGAGGTCGGTGCGCTGCCGATCGAGTGACCCACGGCGCCGCAGGTGTTCTCGCGCGGCGCGCAATCCATCGAGGTGCGCGCGGACGTGCTCGATGCTCGTCGAGAGGTCGGGAGCGAGGCGATCGTCGGCAAGCGGCAGGCCGAGTTGCACCGTCCCCGTTTCCACGATCCATCGCCGCAGCTCGGAGCGCGACAGCGTGCCACCCTGCGCCAGGCGCGATTCCATGGCAACGCCGATGGTCAGGCGCCGCTCGAGCGCTGCGAGCAGGGCGGACTCGCTCGAGGCCCATTGCCTGAGGAGCGCGATGCTGCCTAACGCGCCGGCCGGACCGCCGTCACTTGGGGGAAGTGGGGGAGGGAGGTCGCGCAGCAGGGCAAGCATCTCCGCGTCATCATCGAGGGGGAGCCAGCGTGGCGGGTCCATGTCCGGGAGCCCGGCCGGACCCACGGCGAGACGCCGGCACACGAGGCGCGCGAGCATGTCGGCCGGGAGGTGCACGGCGGCCTGTCCAA
Source organism: Gemmatimonadaceae bacterium (assembly GCA_014379705.1). GTDB lineage: Bacteria > Gemmatimonadota > Gemmatimonadetes > Gemmatimonadales > Gemmatimonadaceae > RBC101. The sequence goes on along the minus strand of JACMLI010000145.1, from coordinate 430 downwards.
GGAACAGCGAGCAGAGGGTGTGCAGGTCGCGCGCGCGGTTGTGCACCGGCGTGGCCGTGAGGAGCAGCACGGGTCGCCCCCAGGCGAGCCGTGCCAGCGCGTCGAAGCGCCGCGTGGCGGGGTTACGGGCATGATGCGCCTCATCGACGATGAGCAACGCACCGCGAGGATCCCGGTCGACCGGCGCGCGCGGGAGTGACTCGAAGGAGCGGAACGTACCAGCGCGCCCTGCGATCGTGAGCGCGTCGGCCCAGCGCGCGCGCAACGCCGCGGGAGCGACGACCACGACATCGGCGTACTCCCGCGCCACGGCGAGCGCGACCCACGTCTTGCCGGTGCCCACGGGATCGGCAAGCAACGCACCGCCCCAGCGCGCCATCGACTGCCTGACGAGCCACATGGCGTCCTGCTGGTGCGGCATCAGCGTGAT
>JACMLI010000144.1 GCA_014379705.1 Gemmatimonadaceae bacterium | reverse complement strand
GTTCACGGCGGTCTGCGCCATGCCGAACACCGATCCCGTCACCGACAACCAGGCCGCGGTGGGCTTCATCATCCGGCAGGCCCAGCGCGCCGACGCCGCGCGCGTGTACCCCATCGGGGCCATCTCTGTGGGGCAGCGGGGGGAGTCCCTCGCCGAGTTCGGGGAAATGATCGGGGCCGGCGCCGTGGCCGTCTCCGATGACGGAAAGCCGGTGGCGAGCGCGCAGCTCATGCGCTCGGCGCTCGAATACGCGCGGGCGTTCAACATTCCCGTGGCCGACCACTGCGAGGAACCCACGCTCGCGCACGGTGGCGCGATGAACGAAGGCCTCGTCTCGGCGCGCCTCGGGCTCAAGGGCATTCCCGCGGAGGCCGAGGAGATCATGGCCATCCGGGACATCCTGTTGGCCCGCCTCACCGGGGGACACGTCCATCTCTGCCACATGTCCACGAAGGGATCGGTCGAGCTGATCCGGTGGGGCAAGGACCGGGGGATCCGCGTGACCGCCGAAGTGTGTCCGCACCACATCTCGCTCACCGAGGATGCGGTCGAAGGCTACAACACGAATGCCAAGATGAACCCGCCGTTACGCACGGCGGCGGACGTGGCCGCGCTGCAGGAAGCGGTGAAGGACGGCACGATCGACCTCGTCGCCACCGACCATGCACCCCATCACTACGACGAAAAAGAGCGGGAGTTCGCCGACGCACCCAACGGCATCGTCGGCCTCGAGACGGCGCTCGCCGTGCTCGTGACCAACCTCGTCAGCCCGGGGATCATCGACTACGCGACGCTGGTGAACCGGATGTCGTGCACGCCAGCGCGCACGTTCAACCTTCCAGGGGGCACCTTGACCCGGGGAAGTGTGGCCGACGTCACCGTTTTCGATCCCGCGATGGCGTGGACGGTGGAGCCCGGGAAGTTCGTGACCAAGGGACGCAACAGCCCCTACAACGGACAGCGTTTGACGGGACGCGCGACGTGTACCATTGTCGGCGGGCGGATCGTCTATCGGCTGGGCGAGTAGCGAGGATATTCGACGTGCGCGGCGGACTGGCTTTGCGACGCGACGTCGTCCAGGTGTGCAAGCGCTTGTACGAGCGCGGGCTCATCGCCGGACCCGACGGCAACGTCTCGGTTCGGCTCTCCGCTGATCGCATCCTGGTGACACCGGCCGGCATGTCCAAGGTCGATGTGACCACCGACGACCTCGTCGAGCTGTCACTGGAGGGGAAACACCTCCGGGGCTCCCGACGGGCTTCATCGGAAGTCCTGATGCACTTGCGGATCTACCAGCGGCGACCGGATGTCCAGGCCGTCGTGCATGCTCACCCTCCACTGGCCACGGGTTTCGCGGTGGCCGGGGAATCGTTCGCCTCCTGCGTGTTGCCGGAGATGATCTTCCAGGTCGGGTGGGTGCCCCTCGTTCCCTATGCCACGCCTGGCACTCCCCAACTCGCCGATGCATTCGAGCCGTATGTGGCGAGCCACGATGCGTTCCTCATGGCCAACCATGGCGCCACAACCGTGGGGCCCTCGTTGACGATGGCGCACCAGCGCATGGAAAGCCTCGAGCACAGTGCCCGTATCCTCCTCACCGCGCGGCTCCTCGGTCGCGTAAACACGCTCACGGGTCCGCAGGTGGACGCCCTCATCGATGCTCGACGACGCGCCCTCCCCGAAAGCCCGTTTTCCGGTTGTCCCCTACCCGCCGACCCGGCGGAGTGACGCATGACGAATCCGACGGAAGGCACGATGGAAGGCTTGCACGACCTGCTCGCCGAGCGCAGCCGCTACGAGAGCTGGCTCACGCAGCTCGAGGCACGCACGGCCTCCACGCCACTGCACGTGCTCGAGCGCGTGCGTGCCGACTACAACGCGCGCCTCGAACACGTGACCACGCAGTTGCGGGGTCGGGCCGTCGACCTCGAGGCCAATGCAGCGTCGCTGCGCTCGCGCCTTGCGGCCCTGGCCAGTGAGGAAGACGCGCGTCGCGACGAGCGCGCCGAGACGGAGCTGCGGGCATCGGTCGGCGAGTTTGCCACCGACCGGGCGTCGATGACGATCGAGCAGTGCGACCAGGCGATTGCGAGCCTGGCCGGGCAGCGCGATGCCCTCGGCAGCGAACTGGCTCGCCTGCAGCAGGTGCTGGTGCTCGTGATTCCGCAGGAAGTGCCTCCAGCCCCGGTGGCGCCCCCGGCTCCGGAACCGATCGCTCCGGCCCCCATGGATGCCTCGCGCTACCACACAGATTCGATCCTCGAGCCGATCACCTCCCTGGCGCCCGACCCCGAGCCGATCGCTCCCTCAGTCGGTTCCAGTCCGTCGGCGGTGGAAGAGCTCGAGTTCCTGCGGTCCGTCGTCAACAATCCCGACAGCGGGTCGGCGCACAGCGAGTTCCAGGGCGACCTGGTGCAGCCCCCCGTCCTGTCCGCGCCGCGCCGCGCGCCCACGCCGATGAGCACGGGAACGCTCTCCGGTTTGCGCGATCCGCTGCGCAGCGTGCAGGGCGACGGCTCCCTGACCCCGGGCAACATGCCGTCGTTCCTCAAGGACATGCCGACGGAGCAGGTGAAGACGCTCAAGTGCCAGGAGTGCGGCACGATGAACTATCCGACGGAGTGGTATTGCGAGCGGTGTGGTGGGGAGCTGGCGGCGATGTAGGGGGCGCAGCACGCGAGCGCGCTGGCGCCGTCGGGTGGTGGGGTAGTCGGGTTGTCGGGTGGAAACTACGAAGGGCGAGCCGATACGCGGTTCGCCCTTTTGCGTTGTTCCGCCGTTAGGCGGTCGCCCACCCGACTACCCGACCCCAAACACGAAGGGCGGCCCGCAGAACGGTCCGCCCAACGAGCGCTGGAATAACTGGGAGGAGTTAGCTTCCAGCAGTCGCGAGCCGGCTCTTGTTGCGAGCGGCGTTGTTCCTGTGAATGAGGCCCTTGCGGGCGGCGCGATCGAGCAGCTTGACGGCGGCGAGCTTTTCAGCGGCCGAGGAGCCGGCGGTGTTGGCCTTCTTGAGCGCGGTCTTGAGGGCAGAGCGCTGGGCGCGGTTGCGGACGTTGGCCGCCCGCGACTTGCGCATGTTCTTTTCGCCCGAAGCAATATTTGGCACAGGAACTCGGAAGTCTTGGTGGAGTACGGCTACAGACCAAAAAACCTACCGGCAGCAATCGCCCATGTCAAGGAATGACACGGTTTTGACTCCCGTTTCCACCATCGCTAGCTTGCCGCCGGTTCGCGTGTCCCGCGCGAACGTCCCTCCCCATAGGCCAGGTCCGGTTTGGGTCGGCTGGAACTCTTCCTCCTCATCGCTCCCGCGCTGCTGTTTTCCATGGTAGCGCATGAGTACGCCCACGGATACGCCGCCCTCAAGCAGGGCGACCCCACGGCGTACCAGCTGGGGCGCCTCACCTGGAATCCGATCAAGCACATCGATCCCTTCATGACCATCCTCCTCCCGATCCTGACGTTCTTCGGAGGTGGGTTCATGTTCGGGGGTGCCAAGCCGGTCCCGGTCGTCCCACGCAACTACCGCAACTACCGCCGCGGCGACATCATCGTTTCGATGGCCGGGATTGTCACAAACCTGATCCTGTTCGTCGTCGCCGTCATCCTCTTCGCCTTCCTCGGATTCCTCGGCCGCATGCTGCCGATGGCCAACGACACGCTCGCCATCCTGCAGGTCATGACCAAGTACGGGATCCTCGTGAACCTCACGCTGGCGATGTTCAACCTCCTGCCGTTGCCCCCGCTCGATGGGTCGCACGTCATGAAGTACCTGCTCCCCCCGGCCTGGGCGCTCCGCTACCAGCAGCTCGGGATGTACGGCATCCTCATCGTCGTCCTCCTCATGGCGACCAGCGTCGGGCGAGGCCTCCTGAACGCGTGGATGACCCCCGCCGCCATCCTGTTCAACTCCGCGCTCAACCTCGTCGCGCCCCTCGAACTCCGCAGCGCCTTCACCGCGGCGCTGGGCGCATGACCTACGCGTACGCCGAGGAGGGAACGCCGTTCGTCGTCGAGCTCTCGCAGTTCTCGGGGCCCCTCGACCTCCTGCTCTCGCTCATTCGCGACGAGCGCGTCGACATCTACGACATCCCGATCTCTCGCGTTGCAGACCAGTTCCTCGCCCGCATCTCAACGCTCGGGCTCGACCAGGCTGCGGACTACCTGGAGATGGCCGCGCGCCTGCTGCGCATCAAGGCGCAGCTGCTGCTGCCCCGCAAGGACGGTGAGGACGCGTGGGAGGATCCGCGGGCGGAACTCGTCAGGCGGTTGCTCGAATACCAGCAGATGCGCGAGGTGGTCGTGGTGCTCGAGCGCCTCGCGGAAGATCGTCGCTCCCGCTTCGCGCGCTCGTACTTTCCGCCGTCGTCCATCGAAGCGCCGCCGGCGCCACTCGCCCTGTCGCTCGTCGAGTTGCTCTCCGCCGTCGATCGCGTCCTGCGCGTGGTGCGGGATCCCGCCATGCACGACGTCATTCCTCGCGCACTCGACGTGGACGGTGCGATGGCCACCATTCGTGGCGTGCTCGAACTCCGTGAACACTTCCGCTGGCGTGACGTCGTCCGCCAGGGGGCCGAGCGCTGGGAAATCCTCTCGGCACTGCTCGCCCTCCTGGAACTTGCGCGACGCGGGGAGCTTCGGCTCGCCCAGGCGTCGCCCTTTGCAAACGTCCTGATCCGTCGTGAGTCCACTAGCGAAGCTGCTTGAAGCCGCGCTGTTCTCCAGCGCGCGTCCCGTTCCCGTCGAGGAACTGTCGGCCCTCGATTCCGAGGCGTCGCCGGCCGCCGTGCGCTCGGCGCTCGACGAATTGCGCGAAGCGTATGACGTGAACGGCCACGGCATTGAGCTGGTGGAGCTGGGGGAAGGGTACCAGCTGCTCACGCGACCGGAGTAAACCGAGGCGATCGAACGGGCGCAGTTGGCGGCGCGCCCGCATCGCCTCTCCGCGGCGTCGCTCGAGACCCTCGCCATCATTGCGTACCGGCAGCCCATCGGGCGCGCCGAGATCGAGGAGATCCGCGGGGTCAACGTCGGCGGCGTGCTCAAGTCGCTGCACGAGCGCGGCCTGATCGACGTGGTTGGCCGTGGGGAGGGCCTGGGGCGCCCGCTGCTCTACGGGACGACGCCGCTCTTTCTGGAGCAATTCGCGCTCCGTCACCTCGAAGAACTTCCGCGCGCCGATGAACTCGCGGTCGCACTGCGCGCTGAGCCGCGCCCCCTCTGATGGGGGAGAAGATGCGGATCCAACGCGCGCTGGCGCGCGCGGGGGTCGCATCCCGGCGGGAGGCGGAAGAGATCGTCGCGGCGGGGCGCGTGGTGGTGAACGGGGCCGTGGCGAAGATCGGACAGTCGGTGGATCCCTCGCGCGACAAGATTGCCGTGGATGGGCGCCAGCTCGAGCCGGCGCAGCGCGAGGCGACGTGGCTGGTGCTGAACAAGCCGGCGGGCGTGGTCACGACGCGTCGCGATCCGGAGGGGCGCCGCACGGTGTTCGACCTCGTGCCGAAGGTGCCGGGGCTGACGTACGTCGGCCGGCTGGATTACCTCACCGAGGGGCTCGTGCTGCTCACGACCGACGGCGAGGCGGCGAACCGCCTAACGCACCCGAGCTCGCAGGTGGAGCGGGTCTACGTGGCGACGGTGCGGGGCAACGCGAAGAAGGCGATGGAGGAGGCGCGCGCCGGCCTCGAGCTGGAGGATGGCCCGGTCAAGCCGGCGTGGGTGCAGGTGCGCCCGCTGGGCGGGCGACGCTGGGCGTTCGAGATCGCGCTGCGCGAGGGGAAGAACCGCGAGGTCCGGCGCATCTGTGCCGCGTTAGGCCTGGAGGTGGAGAAGCTCGTGCGCACGCAGTTCGGGCCGGTGCGGCTGGGGAAGCTCGCGCCTGGGGTGTCTCGTCCGTTGTCCGGGCGCGAGGTCGCCGGACTCGCCGACACCTGGGACGAGACCTGAGGAACAGCGGGCTCGACGCGGGGATATGACCGGGGGCCGGAAACCCGACATCGGGCCGGCGCAACACAACCTGACTGACGGAGAGTGCTGGTGACGACAGCGGTGGCGAACAGCGCCGACATGGCCCTGGTGCAGGGGGTGACCCGGGAAGTCGGCAAGCGGGTCGTGGGCCAGGACTACATGGTGGAGCGGCTGCTCATTGCGCTGCTCACCGGCGGGCACGTCCTCCTCGAGGGCGTCCCCGGGCTCGCCAAGACCCTGACGGTGCGGACGCTGGCGGAGACGATCCATACCACGTTCTCGCGCATCCAGTTCACGCCGGACCTGCTGCCGGCGGACGTGGTGGGAACGCAGATCTTCGACCAGTCCACGGGGGGGTTCAGCGTCAAGCGGGGGCCGATCTTCGCGAACATCGTCCTCGCCGACGAGATCAACCGCGCCCCGGCCAAGGTCCAGGCCGCCCTGCTCGAGGCGATGCAGGAGAAGCAGGTCACGTTAGGCGGGAACACGTTCCTCCTCGAGGAGCCCTTCCTCGTGCTTGCCACGCAGAATCCCATCGAGCAGGAAGGCACGTACCCGCTGCCCGAGGCGCAGGTCGACCGGTTCATGCTCAAGCTGCGCGTCGGCTACCCGTCGCGCGACGAGGAGAAGGAGATCATGCGCCGCATGTCGAGCGGCGAGCCGATCCCGATCAAGGCCGTGGCCCACCCGAGCGCGATCCTCGAGGCGCGCAAGCGCATCACCGAGTTGTACATGGATGACCGCATCGTGGACTACGTGGTCGACATCGTGCACGCGACGCGCTTTCCCGCCGACGCCGGGATGAAGGACCTGGCACCACTCGTCGAGTTCGGCGCCTCACCGCGCGCGACGATCGCGCTCGCGCAGGCATCGCGCGCCCATGCCTTCCTGCGCGGCCGCACCTACGTGACGCCGGACGACGTGAAGGCCATCGCACCCGACGTGCTCCGCCACCGCGTGCTCACGACCTACGAGGCGGAGGCGGAAGAGGTCACGAGCGACGAGATCGTGAAGCGCATCCTCGACACGGTCGAGGCCCCGTAGTGTTCTGGCGGCGCAAGGCACCGGAGGTTCCGCCCGCGCCCGATCCGCGGGCGACGGCCGGCCGTTCGCGCCAACCGAAGGGCACGCGTCACGACGCCTTCACGCCCACGCGGTCTTCCGCGCCACGCGTGGCGCCAAAGTCCGCGCTGGGGATCTCCCCCGACGTGCTGCGCCAGGTCAAGCTGATCGAGCTGCGCACGCGCCGCCTCGTGAACTCCGTCTTTTCCGGGGAGTACCGTTCGATCTTCAAGGGGCAGGGGATGGAGTTCGCCGAGGTGCGCGAATACCAGCCCGGCGACGAGGTGCGGTCGATCGACTGGAACGTCACGGCGCGCATGCGCCGGCCCTTCGTGAAGCGCTACATCGAGGAACGCGAGCTCACGCTCGTCGTCGCGGTCGACGTCTCCGGCTCCGAACAGTTTGGCACGGTCGCGCGCTTCAAGTCGGAGATGGCGACGTAACTGGCGGCCGTGCTCACCATGAGCGCGGTGCGCAACAACGATCGCGTCGGGGCGCTGCTCTTCACCGATCGCGTCGAGCACTTCGTGCCGCCGCGCAAGGGACGCCGCCACGCCTTGCGCATCCTGCGCGATGTCCTGGTGCACGAGCCACGCGGCACCGGCACGGACATCGGGGCCGCGCTCGACTTCCTGCGCCAGCTCCTCCGGCAGCACGCGATCATCTTCCTCATCTCGGACCTGGCCGACGAGGGCATCGAGCGACCGCTCAAGCTCCTCGCGCAACGGCACGACATCGTCGTCGTGCGCATCGACGATCCCACCGAGTTGGCGCTGCCCGACCTCGGCCTCGCCCGGTTCGTCGACCCGGAGAGCGGGGACACGGTCGACGTGGACACGAGCGATCCCAGGGTACGGAAGGCCTACGAGTCCGCCATGATTGCCGATCGCGCGGCCGTGCGGCAGATGCTGCGCCGCCTCGCGATCGACGAGATTCCCGTCAGCACGCGGGAGAGCTACATCGAGCCCCTGCTGCGCTTCTTCCGGGCGCGGGAACGGCGGGTGGCGCGCAGATGACGCGGGGCCTCCTGCCACTGTTCGCGCTGGGTTTCATCGCGTCGACTGCGGGCGCACAGGACGTCGCCGTCCAGCGCGGCGTCCGCGTGCAGCCGGAGAGCGTCACGGTCGGGGACCCCTTCCGGGTCACCGTGCGCGTCCGTGCGCCAAAGGGAACGGTGCTCGAGTTCCCGCAGGGCCCCGACACCACCACGGGCGTCGAGCCGCTCGATCGCGTGGTCATCACGCCGGGCACCGACACGAGCGTGGTGGACCATGTGGCGACCTACCGACTCGCAGCATGGGACGTCGGCCGCCTCCCGATCCGCTTCGACGACATCCTCCTCCGCAGTGGCGGGCGTGAGCGGCGCCTCGCTGTCGGCGTCCTCGCGATCGAGGTGACCAGTGTCCTGCCCGCCGACAGCGCCCAGCGCGTCCCCAAGCCGGTGCGCCCGGTCTACGAGTTCGGCGTGCCGTGGTGGTACTGGCTGATCGTGGCACTCCTCGCCGCGGCCATCGGGGCGCTCCTCTGGTGGTGGTGGCGCCGCCGCCGCGATCCCGCCGCGCTCCGCCGCGACCCGTATGACGAGGCGATCCACGCCTTCGACCACGCCGACTCGTTAGGCCTGATCAACGCCGGCGAGGCGGGGCACCACCTCGCCCTCGTGGCCGAGGTCCTGCGGGTGTACCTGTCGCGCGTGGTGCCCGCGGCGCGCACGGCCCACACGACCTCCGAACTGGTCCTCGCCCTGCGCGGCGATCCGATCGTCCCGCTCCCACGCCTCGCCCGCGCCCTGCACGACATCGACCTCGTGAAGTTCGCGCGGCACCCCGTCACCGAAGCGCGCGCCGGTGAACTCTCCACCGAGGCGCGTGCCATCGTCGTGGCCGTCCACGAGGCCCAACAGGCGGCCCAGGTGGCCAGGGCCGCATGACGACAGGCGGCGTATTCGACTCGGTGCTCCTCGCGCTGCTCTCCCTGGTCATCGGGGGATTGCTGGTTTCGCTCGTCATCGGCGGTGTCTCGCGGCGCCGCGCACGCCTGCTCAAGCTCGCTGAGGCGCACCTCCTCCCACGGCTGGCCCCGGTCGACCTCGGCAGCGCGATCCCTCGCGCCATCCGGCTCGGCCTGGTGGGTCTCCTGGCCGGGCTCGCCCTCGCCGGACCTCGCTGGGGGGAGGAGGCCACGGCCATGCGCGGGGAAGGGGTCGACGTCGTCCTCGCCCTCGACGCGTCGCTCTCGATGCTCGCCACCGACGAGCGTCCGAACCGTCTCGAGCGTATGAAGCAGGAGGTGCGCCGGTACCGCGATCTTTCCCGCGGTGATCGCGTGGCTCTCCTCGCCTTTGCCGGACGCAGTTACATCCTGACTCCCCTCACCGTGGACGACGGCGCTATCGAGCTCTTTCTCGACAACCTGGACCCGTCGATCGTCGGACAGGCCGGGAGCTCGCTCGCGCGCACGATCACGCAGGGCACCGACCTCTTGCTGGCCACCAAGACGGCCTCGGATCGCGCCCTCGTGCTGATGAGCGATGGCGAGGCGTTCGAGTCGCCGGAGGAGATTGCGCTGGCGACGCAGCGCGCGAAGGAGAATGGCGTGTACCTGGTGACCGTCGGATTCGGCACGACCGAGGGGAGCACGATCCCGGTGGGCACCGAAGACAAGCCCGAACTCAAGCGCGACGAGCACGGCGAAGTCGTCGTGACGCGCTACAACCCTGAGACGCTTCGCACCGCGGCCGAAGGTGCGGGGGGGACCTTCATCGACGCTGGCGCCACGGACAAGGCCGCGCGCATTCGCGGCGCGTTGCAGGGCCTTCGGTCGGCGCCCCGCGCGATGGCGGGGGGCACGAGTCGCACGCCGCGTTTCCAATGGTTCCTGATTCCCGCCCTCCTGCTCCTCGGCCTCGACAC
>JACMLI010000143.1 GCA_014379705.1 Gemmatimonadaceae bacterium | reverse complement strand
TGCGCAAGCGGGCGCTCAACCCCCGTCACGCCACCAGCTCGTCAGGCGCAGCGGGGGCAGGCCCCTCGCCAACATACTCCTTGCGGTAGAGTCGCACGAACTCGAAGAAGTACTGGATCGCGAGGGGGCCAAGAAGGACGCCGAGCAGGCCGAAATACTTCACGCCCGCGAACGCCCCGATGAGCGTGACCATCGGGTGGATGTTCGAGACGCGGCGATAGATCAGGGGGCGGATCACGTTGTCGACGTTGCTGGCGATCACGCCCCCGATCACGATCAGGACCACCGCGGCGCCATAACGTCCCTGCAGCAGCAGCATCAACGTCGCGGGCAGCCACACGAGCGCACTCCCCAGCACCGGGAGGATCGAGGCAAATCCCGTCACCACTCCCCAGAACAGTGCATTGGGAATGCCGACGAACATGAAGCCCAGTCCGATCAGGGAGCCCTGCGCCAGCGAGGTGAGCGCGGTACCGAGGACCGTGGCATGCGTGATCGAGTAGAAGCGCTCCTTGAGTTCGTCCGCCGAGGCCTGCGAGAACGGCAGCACACCGGCGAACACGCGCCATGACGTGTCCGCCGAGACGAGCATGTAATAGAGGGCGAAGAACGAGATCACGAGGTTGAGCGTCGCGCGCGCCGCCCCGCCCACGACGTCGAACGCCTGCTGCGAAACCCACGAGAGGAACGTGCCGCTCGCCTTCGCCACCTCGGCGCCTACGTCGAACCGGCCGATGCGCACGGCGCTGAGTTTGCTGAAGATCCCCGAGTTCTGGGCCGACTTGAGCATCTCGGGCGCCTGGTCGGCCACGAGGACCACGATCCACATGACCGGCACGGCGATCACGAGGATCGCGAAGATGAGCGTGAGCGGCGCGGCGAACGAGGGTCGCATGCGCCGTAGCAGGCGCTCGTGAACCGGGGCGCAAAGCACGTAGAGGACAGCGGCGCCGAGCAACCCCACGACGAATGACGAGATCGCGATGGCGATGGCGATCCCGAGCACGATGATCAGGAGGCCCGCGCGTTCTCGCTTGTTATGAAGGATCTGCATCCGTCCGGGCGGGCTGTGGTGCAGGTAATCTGTACTGCGGCGCGCTGGCGCGCACGCGCCTGCCTAGCGAGCGAGCTTCGTCGCCCGTCCCCCTGGCCACGGCCTCGATGCGGCCCCACGGTGAGTCGCGCAGGCGGCAGATGGACCCGCTGAGCACGACGATGGCCTCGCGCAAGCCTGGGTAGCAGCGCACGCGCACCGCAACTTCCTGACGGGCGGCGACCACGACGAGCCGATGTCGGCGACCGTCGTGAGCCCGTTGCAAGCATTCACCCTATCGACACAGCCCGCCGTGCACTCCCCCGCCGGCAACGGTGGGAGGCCCGGGTCCCGCGGGCGGCATCGCACCCATGCCCTAAGTGAACGGAACATGGCTCCGTCGCCCGGGGGCGCACGTACCTACCTACAGAATGTCGATTGCATCCGTGCGTGCGCGCGACGGTAGCGGTCGGCACGAACACTGCTCGCCCTGGCTATCCTCGCCAGATGCCCTCCTCGTGGCCACCGACCCGCGCCCTCCCCCCGCGCACCAGCGTCGTTGACTGATGCATCCCGACGTCGACCCATCGTCGACGCCGAACTCCGCGCAGCGCGGCGCCGCGCGGGGCACCACACCTCTGGAGGGGATCATGCGTCACCCTAACCTCGCGACGGCATCGACCGTCGTGCTACTCGGCTTCTTCACCGCGTGCACCGACGGCCCGGCGTCGCCGGGCTCGCCCCCAGGCGTCCTCGCCTCCTTCGACCTGGGAACGGCCCAGGCATGCGGCAACACCACTACCGTGAACCTCGAACCGGTCGCAGGCGGTGCACCCATCGGCACCGTGGACGCATGGAATGATGCGAACGACCTTCACGTGGTGTTCACCGCCGCCCTCGGCGGGGAATGGCGGCTACGTGAAACCTTCGTGCAGGCCGGCACCTCGGTGGGCGCCATCCCCCTGCTCGTGAGCGGAACGCCGCAACTCGCCGCCTTCATGCACAAGAAGGCTCACAACCCCACCGTGGGCTCGTACGAAGTCGTCCTCCCGCTGGCCTCCGTCGGCGGAACGCCCGGCACGGATCTCGTCATTGCTGCCATAGCGAAGGCGGCCCGTGGCCTGACCGCCGCGTTCGCACACGGCAACGGCAGCCAGATCAATCCTCCCGCCCTGCACGAATACTTCGTCCACCCCGTGCAGCGCTGCGGCACCCCGCCCCCGCCGCCCCCGGGCACGGACATCGTCGTCTTCAATGACATCAATGTCCTCGACCAGACCGCCATGGCGAACCCCAACAACCAGCTGATGGTGAAGAACCTGGTGAACTACACCAACGCCGGGCCGCGCGGCTCGGGCAAGACGGTGTGGTTCGACTGCGGCCATTCGTCGATCAGCACGTACACGTGCACAGGCACGGGCGGGTACTGGGGCACCCTGCACTCGGTCGTGCAAGGCGAAGGCTTCACCGCCGCCGATGTCTTCACCCCGACCGGCGGACTTACAAGCATCCCGGCGGATGTGAAAGTCCTGTTCCTGGTCAACCCGTGCAGCGCCTACGACCTCGCCGAGATCAACACCCTCAAGGTCTTTGCCAGTGAGGGAGGTCGCGTGGTCTTCGTCGGCGAGCACGCGGGGTACTACGGCTCCTGCATCCCCATCGAGAACCAGTTCCTGCTCGACCTCGGTGCGGTGATGACCAACCAGGGCCTGGCGGTCGACTGCGGGCACGTCACGCAGCCCGGCACGTCGCTCCGACCGCACCAGATCACCACGGGCATGACCAATGTGACGATGGGCTGCTCGTCAGTCGTGGTGCTCGGCCCGAACGACTACCCGTTGTACTACGACCAGACCAACACGCAGGTGCTTTCCGCCGTGGCCACGATCGACGTGAACACCACCGTGGTCCGACGAACCGCAGTAAGCCTGCCCCCGCTGGTCCTTCCGGCGGGTCTCAAGGCAACGCCGACGGGTCGCTGACGCGTCCCGGGTGCAACGAGCGGGGGGAGCCTGTCCGGCTCCCCCCGCTTTGTTGCATCCGTGCGACGTCAGCCCTCCGCCGCGATCAGATACCGTTCACCTGCACGCAGCCCTTGGGCTGCGGCGCACGCTGGTTGCACTCATCGGACGGCAGCGGCACGATCGGATACACCAGGTGGCTCGGCAACGCCTTGGGAAGCTGGTTCAGGCGTCCGTAGCGCCGCATGTCGTGCCAGCGATGCCCGTACTCGAAGAGCAGCGAATAGCGGCGGTTGTACAGGATCTCCGTCACCAGGTCGCCCGTGAACGTATCGGGCAGCGGCGCCAATCCTCCCGAGTTCACCCGGATGAAGTTGATATCCTGGATCGCGGCCACCCGGTTGCCGAGTCCCGCATACGCCTCGGCGCGCATCAGGATGAGTTCCTCGTTCTTGATCAGGGGGATCGAGGTCACGTTCGTTGGATAGATCGTGAAGCGCAGGCTGACGGTGATGCCCTGGTTCGAGAGCGTGGCACCGGTCGTGACTTTGCTCGTGCGAAGGTCGGGCTGTCCGTTCGCCCGCAGTTGCGCATCGGTCAGGATCGACGGATGCGCCACGAGGGCACGGGGGGCGGGATCGAACAAGGGATTCGTTGCGTCGCCCGCGGACGCCGAGTACACGTGGTACACACCGGTGGCCAGGGCGGCCGGCGTGGTGGCGGCCGTGGAGATGAAGCTCTCACTGAGCGAGGCCAGGGCGTCCTGCCAGCGGGCGCGGTACACGTCGCTCCGCGCCTTGATCGCCCGGTTGAAACGCAGGAACGTCGTCGGCGTGGTGAACCCCGTGAACCCCGAGTGCACGATGAACGGGAACGCCGTGCCAGCCGCATTGAGGTGCGTCTTGGCCTCGTCCAGCAGCGACGCCACTCGGTCGAAGCCCTGCTCGCGCGTGACAAACTCGCCGAGGTCGCGCGCCGTCGGGTCGACTTCCAGGACGATCCCGAACGTGTCACGCACGCGCAGCTGGTCCAGGAACGCCATCGCCATGAACGTCTTGGTAAAACCCTTCACCCCTTCCTTCTGGGCGGTGGTGTAGTCCGGCACGTTGTCGACGATGTCGAGGATCGTCTGGGCGGCCAGGACCTGCTGGTACGTCGCCGACCAGCCGAGGTCCGTGCCGAAGCCCCCGGGCGTGAGGGGCTGCGCCAACCACGACAGGACGAAGCGCGACTCCGCCTGGTCCAGGTTGTACGACTCCCTGCCGAACACGCCGAGCTGTGACGCGTACCCGCCGATGGTTGCGCGCGCACCCACCATCAACCCGATCACGGTCGTGTTCACGACCGAGGCCTTGGGCGCGGCGAGCAACTGGTCGATGTTCGGCGAGTTGAGGTTGGGAACGTTGACTTCCTTGCATGCGGCGAGCGCCGTCGTTGTGCCGACGATCGCGATCGCGGCCAGCCGCCGGAAGGCGGACGGGATTCGAGTGCGCATCGGTCAGAACTCCAGGCTGAGGTTGAGCCAGAACGTGCGGCTCGCCGGATAGGCGGCGAGTTCGCGGTTGCGCTGCACCGAACCCGGCACGTTGCCGGCGCCGAAGTTCTCCGCCTCGGGATCGCCGCCACGGAAATCGGTCCACCAGTAGAGGTTGCGGCCGCTCAGCTGCAGCCGAGCGTTGGAGACGCGGCTCGAGAGCGACTTGACGACGCCGTTGGGCAGGTCGTACCCCACCGTCACTTCGCGGAGCTTGGTGTAGGTCGCATCCTGGTAGTAGATGTCGGTCACCGAGAGGTAGGTCGTGCGCCGGAACTCGCCGACCTTCTGGCCCGTGGAGGTGGGGTTCTCGTAGTCCACGCTGTTCTGCCCGAGGTCATAGTGCCGCCACGTGCCGTTGGCGAGCATGCCACCCTGCTGGCGGTCGAGCAGCGCGTACGCGGAGAAGCGCCCGAGCTTGACTTCATTGGACCAGCCCCCGATCCAGCTCGGGTTGCCATCGCCCATGAGCACGCCGTTGGGATACAGCTTGCGTCCCGGTTCCGGCAGCGTGTCGTTGCCGTACAACTGGGTCGCCGACTTGCCCTGTTCGATCTTCACCGCACCGACCTGGAACGTGCCTAACAAGAAGGCCGGCACCGGAAGGTTCGTGATCCTGCTGCGATTGAGGCCGACGTTGAATCGCGAGGTCCACGACAACCGCGGCCCCTGGATCGGGAAGAGCGAAAGCGAGCTCTCGAGCCCGCGCACCCGCATCTCGGCGCCGTTGGAGATCTCCGACGCGTACCCGCTGGTCGGCGGCAGCGTCCGCGTGATCAGCAGGTCGGAGATGTTGCGCTGGAACACGGTGAAGTCGACCGTGCCCTTGTTGCCGAGCAACGTGGCGTCGAAGCCCAGCTCGAGTTCACGCTGCCGCTCCGGGCGGAGGTCGGACGACGCCCGGTTCGCCCCGATGCGGAACGCGCCCTGGCCGGCGATGTTGGAAAGGTTGAGCGCGGTGAACTTCTGGCCATAGAGTGGCTGGTTGCCCGTCTCGCCATACGCGACGCGCAACTTCAACTCGTCGATCGCGCCCGGCGCGAGCTCCGGCAGGCGGTATGAGGCGGACGCCTTCGGGAAGAGGAAGAACTTCCCGGGATCGCCGTTGTTCGAGCTGCGATCGGCACGTGCCCCGACCGTCACGAGCAGCCGGTCGTTGTACAACCACTCGGTCTGGCCAAAGATGCCGTAGTCCTCGGTGAGCGCCCGTGTCTCGTCCACTTCACGCTGCGTCCCGGCGGTGACGACCTCGAGCCCACCGAGCAACCCAAGGGCGGCCCCGCGGTTGGAGTTGAACTTGCGGCGCTCGTACTGCGTGCCGAGTTGGGTGGTGGCCGTCCAGCGGGAGAGCGGCCGCCACTCGTGCACCACGTTCAGGTTCAGGTTGCCCTGGGAGTTGCTGCCGTCGGAGACGACGGTCGTTCCGGGGAGGCCGTCGAGCGGCTCGTACTGCAGCTCCGGCGGCGAATACACCTCGTTATGCTGCTGCAGCACGTCGGCACCACCGTACCCCACGAAGCGCAGCGACTGCTTGCTGTTGGCCCACACGTCCCACGTCAGGCGCGCATTCGAGATGTTGCGCCACACGCCCTCCTCGTTCTTGAACAGGTCGATCGTGTGCAGCGGGTTCGAGTTGTAGAACGGGTTGACGGGCCACGAGCCGTCCGCCTGCTGCCGGAGGTCGAGGAAGCTCGGGATCTTCGTCAGGGAGTACGCAATGGAGTTGCCCGCGTTGTCGTTGCCGAAGAGGCCGCGATCGTTCAGCGTGCGCAGCACCTCGGTGCCGACCTGCAGCTCGATCTTGTCCGTCAGGCGCTGGTCGAGGTTCACGCGGAGGCCCATTTTCTGTGCGAAGGTGTTCTTGACGATGCCTCCCTCGTCTCGGGCGTTGGCCGACACGAAATACCGCGTGTCCTGTGAGCCACCACTCACGCTCAGCGTGCCTTCCTTGTTGAATGGGCGCTCACCGTACGCGAGATCCTCGTAGTCGATGTTGCGGCTCGCGTCGTAGTAGGGCGTCGCGTTGGGCCACACCGCCAGCGCGTCCTGCAGCGAGTTGAACTTCCGTGAGCCGTTGCGATAGGCGAGCGACGCGGTCCCAGCCCCGGTGCGCAGGTTGAACGCCGGGCGCCCTGCCTGCCCGCGCTTCGTGGTGATGATGATGACGCCACCCGACGCCTTTGAACCGTAGATCGCCGACGCGGCCGAGCCCTTGAGCACGTCGATGCTCTCGATGTCGTTCGGGTTGATGTCGGAGATGCGGTTGACGGGGTTCTCCTGCGAGACCGAGGAGATGGCCGTGCCCGCAGCACGTGTCACGCGATTCGTGCCGCTGCCGATGGACACGTCGCTCGCGATCACGCCGTCGATCACGTACAGCGGCTGCGCACTGCCGAGGATCGACGAGATGCCGCGGATGCGCACGCGATTCCCGCCACCGGGCGCCCCGGTGCTCGTGGAGATCTGGGCGCCCGCGATCTTTCCCTGGAACGCCTGGTCGACGGATTGCGCCGAGACGCGCGACACCTGTTCGGCACTCACGCTGGCGATCGACGTGGACAGGTTGCGGCGCGAGATGCCGGTGGCCTGGCCGGAAATGACCACTTGGTCGAGCTTGAGCGCGTCGCGGCGCATGACGATGCGCACCGACGCCTCTCCGGCAGCGACCGTGGCCTCTACCGGCGGATAGCCGAGGCGCCGCACGACGAGCGTCACCGGGCCTTCGGGAACGCGCAGGGTGAAGGTGCCGTCTTCACGCGAGAGCCCGCCGGTGGTGGTCCCGCGCACCTGGATCTGGGCGGAGGGAACCGGTGCGTTGCTGCCTTCCTCGACCACCGTTCCGGTGATCTGCCGACCTTGTGCCGCGGCCTCGGCGCTCACCAGCGCGAGTCCAAGGAGGAGGGAATACCATCGTCGTGACATGGGGGGTGTGGTGAGAGGGTGGTTCAAGGTGCGGGTCAATACGTCCACCACGGCGTGGTGGTGCCACTCGGCATGTGGCGCAGTCCATGCTGCGCCATCTCCTTCAGTCGTTCCGACGGCGAGACCGGGCCACTCCAGCAATGCGGCTTCTGGTCACCGTACATGAAGAAGCCCTCGTAGTGCGGATTGCTCGTCGTCTTCATCCATGCGTCCAGTTCCCGGGGGGCGCGGTCGAGGAAATACGTGTCCGCATCTCCGGTGTAGATGTGCAGCTTGTCCACCAGTCTGGGACCAACGGTGGTCCAGTTCTTCTTGAGGTACTGCAGCAGGTCATGGTGCTCGCGCCAGTATTCGGCGACGCTCCGGTCGATGACACCCGTCTTCTTGTCGAAGGCCGGCTTGAAGTAGCCATCCTCGCCTAACGGGCCGTACGTCGCACTCCAGATGTCGAGCTGGTGGCCCGATCGGCCCTTCGTGCCATTGACCAGTTCCATCCAGTTGCGCTGCTGCGACGTCTGTCGCACTTCCCCATTGATCTCGCGCGAATTGATCGTGGGCGTGCGGTGCCACTCCGTGACCTGCTTGTAGTAGGCGTTGGCATCCTTGTAGAGGTTGATGCCCTCGACGTCGGAGAACGTGACCGGGTCGGGGCAATACGCCCACGTGCCGCCGAAGAAATCCGGGTTGTAGATCTGGAGCGCCAGGGCTTCCCACCCGCCGGTCGAGCCCCCGTGCAGCCAGCGAGCCCACGGTTCGCGGATCACCCGGTAGCGCTTCTCGACCTCGGGGACGAGCTCCTTCATGATCGCGTCGCCGTACGGCCCGACGTTGACCGAGTTCACCGCGTACGAATCGTCGAAGTACGGGTTGGGGTGCTGGAACGTGACGACGAGCACGCGCGGGTAGGTGTCCTTGACCCACTCACCGTGCAACTCGTTGCCCTCGGCAAAGCGCATCGGCGCGGCCGTGGAGAAGTGCCCCTGTTCATAGAGCACGGGATAGGAGATCGTCGACGTCTTGTAGTCTCGCGGCAGCAGGATCGTCGCCCCGAGGTAGACGGGCCGTCCCCAGAACTTCGTAAGCGACGGCGACTCGAACCGGAAGCGCTCGACCCACGCGGTGTTCGCCGGCATCTCGATCTTCGGGACGACCCGGTCGGCGACGAGGCGCACGGTCGCAGGACGCGTCGGATCGATCCTGACCTGCTTCGGCGCGGAGTAGAGGTTGCCCGGCGAGCGATTCCACTGCTGCCCTTCCCACTGGTCGTCGTGCATCCAGAGCACCTTGCCGTCGGCGCGCTTGAACTCCGAGTAGACGCTGATCACGCCTTGCACCCAGTAGTCTCCCGGCGGAATGTCGGCGAGGTCCCACACGGGACTTCCGAGGTCCGTTCCGTCGACGACCGCCACGCCTCCGGGCGCGACGCGATCGAAGTCCCTGGCAAACATCGGCGTGCCGACGCGACTGATCTGGAGTCGCGGTTCGGCCTGGTTTGTCTTCGCAAAGATGACGTACGCCCGGCCCGTGGTCGCCTCGCGACGGACCGAGGAGGGTATCTCGACCTCGAAGCGCACCTGCGCGCGGCCGGAGGGCCATCCGGGCTGCATGCCGACTTGCGCGTTGGCAACGTCGGCGACCAGGGCAAGCGCGAGTAGCAGCGTGGATCGTGTCTTCATGGGTTGCTCGAGTTCGGGTAGTCGTCGCACCTGCGTCCGTCGTCGCACCTGGGTCAACGCTTGCACGCTTGCGCGCTCACGGCACCGTCGTCGGCAGCACGCGCACGGTGATGCCGCTCTGCTGGTTCGGCCCGTGCAGGACCGTCAACGTGGCCTTCTGGAAATCGCTCGCCTTCGCGCGATAGATGTTCGGCACGAACGTCTGCGGGTTGCGGTCGACCAGGGGAAACCAGGAGCCCTGCACGTGCACCATGAGCCGGTGGCCCTTTATGAACGTGTGCATCACGTCCTCGAGCGCGAAGGCGAGCGAGTCGGGCCTGTTGGCCGTGAGTGGCACGGAGCGATCAAATCCCGTGCGCCAGCGCGCGCGCATGATGTTGCCGTGGACGAGCTGCTGGTAGCCATCCATCCGCGGACCGGCGGCGTGCTGCGGCGGCGAGTCATCGGGATAGACGTCAATGACCTTCACCACGAAGTCCGCATCGGTTCCCGACGCAGCCACGTGCAACTTCACCTCGATGGGCCCCGCGATCGTGACGTCCTCGGTGAGTGGTTCCGTCTGGAACGTCAGGACGTCCGGGCGGCGCGTCGCGAAGCGCTGGTCTTCGGTGGGGTAATCACGGAAGTAGCCGAAGGAGAGCGACTGCGTGTACGGAACGGGCTTCGCCGGATCCGAGACCCACGAGTCACGGCCCGCCTTCGCCGCCTTCGCCCAACCCAGGGTGCCGTTGTCCGACAGGTACAAGGTCCGCGCCTGCGCCTCGCGCGGCGGCCACGCCTCGTATGTGTGCCAGCGATTGGACCCCGTCGCGAACATCGCCACGGCGGGGGGGCGCCGCTCGCACTTGTCACGCAGTGTGCAGGCGAAGAAGGGATACCCGATCGAGTCGCGGAAGAACGTCCCCGTCTTCGTGCCAAAGCCGAACGCGGCAAAGACGTCGCCGTCGACGCGATTCCACGCGCCATGCGACCACGGGCCCATCACGAACGTCGTCGGCGTCGTCGTGCTCTGCTCGCGCAGGCTGCGATAGAGACGAATCGGCCCGAAGCGATCCTCCGCGTCGTACCATCCACCAACGACCATCACGCTCGGCGAGATGTTCTTCATGTGACGCCAGATCGCGCGGCGCTGCCAGAACTCGTCGTAGTCCGGGTGCGCGACGATCGAGTCGAAGAAGGCAACCTTCCCTTCGTAGAACCCGTTGCTGTAGCCGGCGAGCGGGCCCTGGCGCAGGTGGAATGCGTATCCGTCCTGCGTTCCGGCGTTCGGGCGTGCCGGATACTGCTGCGTCGGGCCGCTACGTGGCTGGTCGAAGCTGGCAAGGAAGTTGATCGTCTGCGCCTGCGTGAACGCACCGTTGTGGTGGCGATCGTCGCCCAACCACCAATCGATCATCGGCGCGCTGGGGTACGCCGCCTTGTGCGCGGGATGCGCATCGATCATCCCCGATGCCACGAAGAAGCCGGGCGCCGAGTTCCCCCAGGTGCCCACGCGTCCATTGTGGCGCGCGACGTTCTTGATCACCCAATCGATCGTGTCCCACGTGTCCGTGGATTCGTCGACGTCTTTCGGTCCACGTTTCGTGGCAAGGTGCGGCGTCATGAACTGGTGATAGCCCTGCGACATGTAGCGACCGCGGACGTCCTGGTTCACGAAGATGTAGCCGTCCTCCTGAAAGACCGACCATGGACCGAGCTGCGCGGGGTACGCATCGGCTCCGTAGGGCGCGATGGAGTACGGCGTGCGCATGAGCAGCACCGGGTACGCCTTCGCGGTGTCGCGCGGCACGTAGATCGACGTGAAGAGCTGCGTACCGTCGCGCATGGTGAGGTAGAGCTCGCGCTTCTGGTACGCGGCGCGAACGGAGGCCACCGCGGCCTGGTCGGGGGCGGGTCGCTGCGCAAGCACCGGCGCGGCGAGCACACACAGCGGTAACAGGGAGATCCAGCGAGAAGTCACGAGCATGCGAGTGGGGGGGCGAGCGTGAAGGCGCTTTGCGGCGCAGATCATACTCGGCGAACACGCATCTCGCAGTCAGCGGCAGGCAAACTCGACAGTTGCATTGCCGTCGCGACCCACCCGGGCTTCTGTCCCGGTCGCTACTTGCACAACGCGCTGGCCGACTCGACGTTGATGCGATTCCCCGCGGCGCACGCTCGCGCGTGGGTCATCGCCGCCGCCCGATCGCTCAATGGCGGTCACCCGCCTCAAGGGAGGAGTCGATGGAGCACACTCGCCGGGGCTTTGTGCAGCAGATGACAGTGGGCGCGGTCGGGATGGCTGGGCTGCCCTCCTTCGAGATGTCCCTCCCCTCCGACCTTCGCGTCGATAGCGCGGCGCAGGCCCCGGCTTGGGACATCTCATGGACGACGCGGCTCAGGGGCAAGCACAAGGCGTGCTTCGATTGCACTGAGCCCGAGAGTGGCTACGGCGTTTGGCGCGCCTCGGCGTGGGCTGGCCAGTACATGGACGTCATGAAGGTGACGCCGTCGGACCTCTCGCCGGTGATCATCCTCCGCCACAACGCCATCGTCCTCGCGATGCAGCAGTCCTTCTGGGACACGTACGCGATCGGCAAGTCGAAGGGCGTGACGCATCCGTTGACGGCGGAACCGACGACGAAGAATCCGGCCCTGCTGGACGAGAAAGACGGCATTCCGGCGCCCTTCAACAATGCTGCGCTGCACAAGCAGCTTGGTCGCGGCGTCGTGGCCCTCGCCTGCAACCTCGCGCTGCAGGATTGCGTCGAGCTCGTCAAGAAGGCGGACGGCGTGTCCGATGAAGAGGCGCGCAAGCGTGCGGTGGCTGCACTCGTACCTGGCGTGATCCTCCAGCCATCGGGCGTGTTCGCCGCGGTGAAGGCACAGGAGAGCGGGTGCGCGTACGTAAAGGCGAGTTGATATCTGCACAGGATCGAGACATGGGCGCCGCTTGACGACTCGGGGCGCACTCCCTACTCTTTCCTCCAGAAGACGAAGCCGTGGTGATTTGCCGCCTATTGCCGCCACGTAAAACAACGAGCTAAAACGCGAGAGCCCGGGCGGCCCCCGCACAGTTGTGCAGGCCGCCCGGGTTTCTTGTTCGTCCAGGTGTCGTCCGCGGAAGCGGCGGCCCGGTCGTCCCCTCGCGTGTGTGGCCTGACCACGTTGAACGGAGGACACCAGATGTCGACCCACCCTGCGCAGCGACCCATCGCGGTCTATCACGAGCACCCGGACTGGTTCCGTCCCCTTTTTTCCGAGTTGGAACGCAGGGGCACGCCGTACGTGCGCCTCGATGCGGCCGCACATCAGTGGAATCCGGCTGCCTCGGCTCCTGACTATTCGCTCGTGGTGAACCGCGCGTCCCCATCGGCGTACCTGCGAGGGCATGCGGCGTCCACGTTCCACACGCTGCACTGGCTGCGTCACCTCGAGCGACACGGCGTTGCTGTGGTGAACGGGTCCACGGCGTACGGCTACGAGCTGTCCAAGGCGAGCCAGCTCGACCTGTTGCAGGCGCTGGAGCTTCCCTTCCCCTCCTCCGTGGTGATCAACGATCCGTCGCAGGCGGTGGAGGCCGCGCGCTCGCTGCGCTATCCGGTGTTGGTGAAGGCCAACGTCGGTGGGTCGGGCGCCGGCATCACGCGCCACGAGACCGAGGAGGCGCTGGCGACTGCCGTCGCGTTAGGCGCGCTGGCGCTCGGGCCCGATGGCACGGCGCTCGTGCAGGAAGCCGCACCGCTCGAGGGGGGCCACATCACGCGCGTGGAAACGCTCGGGGGGCGCTACCTCTACGCCATCAACGTGTACCCGGCGACGGGGTCGTTCGACCTGTGCCCAGCCGACGCGTGCCAGACCACCAGTGGCGTGGACCTCGTGCGCGGCGCGTGCGCGGTGGACGCGCCGAAGAACGGCCTCCGCGTCGAAGGGACAACCCCGCCGCGTCACATCATCGAGGAGGTCGAGCGCATCTCGCAGGCCGCGCAGATCGACATCGGGGGCATCGAGTTCCTGGTCGACGCGCGCGACGGGCGTCACTACTACTACGACATCAACGCGCTCTCGAACTTTGTGGCCGACGCCACGAACGTGATCGGCTTCGATCCGTGGCCACGCTTCGTCGACTACCTCGAGGCGCGCGCGGCCAGCACCGAAATCACGAGCGCCTTCCCGGCGTCCTCGCTGCCCGAGTTGGTGCTGCCATGAGGTACGGCTACTGGCTTCCCGTGTTCGGCGGCTGGCTCCGCAACGTGGACGACGAGCAGATGGACGCGTCCTGGGCCTACGTGAAGCGACTGGCCCAGCGGAGCGAGGCGATCGGCTACGACCTCACGCTCGTCGCCGAGCTCCTGCTCAACGACATCAAGGGCATCGAGGCACCGTCGCTCGACGCGTGGTCCACCGCCGCCGCACTCGCGGCCGTGACCGAGCGGCTCGAGCTGATGGTCGCGGTGCGTCCGAGCTTTCATCCGCCCGCGATCCTCGCCAAGCAGGCGGCGAACATCGACCGCATCAGCAATGGCCGCCTGAGCCTCAACGTGGTTTCGGCGTGGTGGAAGGACGAGGCGCGCCGGTACGGCGCGACGTTCGACGACCACGACGATCGTTATGCGCGCACGGCCGAGTGGCTCGACGTTGTCACCGGCGCGTGGAAGGAGCCGGTGTTCAACTACACGGGGACGTACTATCGCGCCGAGGAGCTGATCCTGGAGCCCAAGCCGGTGCGCCGTCCGCGGCCCGTCGTGTATGCCGGCGGTGAGTCGGAGAAGGCCAAGTCCCTGATCTCGCGCGCGTGCGACGCGTACGTGATGCACGGCGATCCGCCGGCGACGATCGCGCCGAAGATCTCCGATCTCTCCGCGCGCCGGGAGCGGGCGAGCGACCTGCACCGCGCCGAGAGCGGCGCCGAGCTCGCGCCGATGCGTTTCGGCGTGGCCGCGTATGCCATCGTGCGATCCACGGAAGCCG
>JACMLI010000142.1 GCA_014379705.1 Gemmatimonadaceae bacterium | reverse complement strand
TCCTCGATGAGTCGCGCCGTGAACATCCGCTCGGGAGTGCTCCCCGTGAACGGCAGGACACCCGTGAACATGTTGTAGGCGACGAGCGCGAGTGCGTACACGTCGCTGCGCGCGTCGATGGACTCACCGAGCACCTGCTCGGGACTCATGTACTCCGGCGTGCCGACCACCGTGCCCGTGCGCGTGAGGCGCGTCTGCCCGCCCGCGTCCGCGGCCTTGGCGATGCCGAAGTCCACCACTTTGGCCCGATCGACCCCCTGGTCGTCGGTGACAACCATGATGTTGTCGGGCTTGAGGTCGCGATGGACGATATTGATCCGGTGCGCGGCATCGAGTCCCTCGGCGACCTGGTACACGAGGTTGGCGGCACGCGCCATGTGGAGGCGCTGCTCTGCCTCGAGGATCGAGCGCAGCGTCTTCCCGGGGACGTATTCCATCGCGAGGTACACCGAGCCCTCGCGCGTCTCGCCGAAGTCGAACACCCTGGCCACGCGGTCGTGCTCGATGCGCGCGGCGTTCGCTGCCTCGCGGTTGAAGCGCGCGACGGCCTCGGGATCGGAAAGCATGCCGGGGTGCAGCACCTTGATCGCCGCCTGCTGCGGCAGCCGCACATGCCGGGCCAGGTACACGCGCCCCATGCCGCCCTCACCCAGGAGGCTGCTCACGAGGTACCGGTCGGCAATGACGCTGCCCACGAGGTCCCCGGCGTTCTCGGTCGCGATCAGCGTTGAGCCGTCGGCCGGGCAGAACGCGCTGGCGTCATCGTAGGTGGTACTGCAGACGGGACAGGTCTTGGCCATGGGGTGAGGCAGCTATTGCGATACAGGCGTGGAGGGACGACGTTGTAGAGGTTGGTTCAAAGACACCCTGGACGAGGAATTCCCATGTTCGTGTCCCACCGGCTGGCTCGCAGCAGCAAGTCGCTGACGTATGCAGCCATGTTCCTCGCCGCTGTTCCAGCGGCAGCGCAACAGGCTCCCCGCGACTCCCGGCCGACCCTCGCCGTGATGTACCTGACCAATGGTGCCCTGGTCGACAACGCCACCTACGCGCCACTGAGCAAGGGCATGGCCGAGATGCTCATCACCGAACTTGCCCAGAACCAGGCATTGCGCGTTGTGGAACGCGACCGGATGCAGGCGCTGATTGAAGAGCAGAATCTGCAGAACAGCGATCGCGTGGACAAGGAGACGGCGGTGAAGCTCGGGAAGGTCCTGGGCGCGAAGCACATGCTCATGGGCACCTTCGTCATCGATCCGCGCCAGAACATGCGTATCGACGTGCGGGCCGTGAACACGGAGACTTCCGCCATCGACTACGTCGAGTCGGTGTCGGGCAAGTCCGACCGACTGCTCGAGCTCGTGATCCAGCTCGGACAGAAGCTCAACGCGGGGCTCAAGCTCCCGGCGCTCAAGCTCGCGAGTGCCACGACGCCCGCGTCGAAGAACCCGAACCAGTTCAAGGCGTTGATGGCCATGAGCCGCGCGCTCGAAGCCGAGGATCGCCACAACGTTGCCGAGGCGAAGACGCAGTACCGCGAAGCGCTCGCGTTCAGTCCGGAACTCGACCGGGCCAAGGTCCGCCTGGCCTCGATCGAGCGCGCCACGCAATAGTTCTCCCGCGCTTCCCCCGTGCCCTCAGGGCACGGGGTCGAAGCGGACCGGAATCACCAGCGGCTCCCGCCAGCGGATCGTGCACGTGAGGCCGGTGCTGCTCGAGCAGATCCCTCCCCACTTCCCGAGCGTGCCATTCGGCCCCGGGATCGCCGTGAGGACCACCGTCGTGCCGGGGGCCACCGGCGTCTCGCATGTGCCCGCGACTTTGGTAGCGACGATCGAGCAGTCGAGCCACGGCGAGTACGTCACGCGGCCCGCGCCACTGCCCGACAATCCGAGCCTCAGCATCGGGCCCTGAGGCGGCACCGGCACGAGGTCGAACCGACCGCGCACCGTCGAGACATCGGTCACCGTGAACGTGCACGACGTCGTCCCCGCGCACTCGCCGGTGAGGCCGCCCGACGCCGAGCCCGCGCCAGGCACGTTGGTCACGGTGATCGACGCACCGACGTCCACCTGGATCATGCAAGTGCGCGCCGCCGAGTTGGCGGGAATCACACATACCGGCTGGGCATTGACGTGCATGGTGCCCGCGCCCGCTCCCGACGCAACGAGCGCCATCGCGACCTTCGCCCGCGCGAACGTGGCGGTGAGCACGAGTGGCCCGCCGATGGTGACCGTGCACGTATTGCCGTTCACGGCTTCGCAGCCGTTCCAGCCGGCGAAGGTGGAATTGAAATCGGGGATCGCGGTCACCGTGGCCACCGTGCCCCATGGCAGCGACTCGGCGCACTTGCCGGTTGTCGTACCGAGCGTGCGGACGCAGGCGATGCCGCCACCAGGGGATCCGGCACGACCGGCGCCGACGCCGACGAGGTTCACCGTCACTGGCTGTTCGTCGTAGAACGTCGCCGTCACCGTGCGCGGGCGGGCGACTGCCGCGAGTGAGCAGTCACGCGCCTTCGATGCGACGCAATCGTGTCCCCACGCAACGAAAGTCTGCTTGCGTGCCGTCGAGGCGTCGGGCGTTGCCGTGAGGTTCGCCGCGGTGCCTTCGGGGAGGGCCACGTCGCACGTCCCGCTCGTGCGGCCGCGATCGAGGATGCAATCGAGCTGGTTCGGACCGGTAATGCGTCCGCGACCATCGCCGCCACCGGCCACGACTTGGACGCGATGCAGGGCAATAAAGCGGGCCGTCACCGAGCGCGACGCGTCCAACGCGACCCGGCAGGTGAGGCCGTCGGGCGCATTACAGTCCCCGGTCCATCCGTCAAACTGCGAGCCAGCTGCGGGGGCGGCGGTGAGCAGCACCGTGCTGCCGTGGCGAGCGCCTACCGTGCAGCTGCCCCCGATGACGTTCGCCGTGCGATGACAGGTGATGCCCGACTCCGCCGACACGAGGCCATCACCACTGCCCTCGATCGCCACCGCGAGCACGCGCGCGCCGCGGAAGGCCACGGTCACCGCGCGATCGGTGGCACCTAACGTGAACGAACACGACTCCGCGGCGGCGGCGCACCCCGATCCCCATCCGCCAAACGAGGAAAGCGCCTGGGCACCGGTCCCCGTACTCGCCACGAGCGTCACCTCGGCGCCGTGTGGCAGGTCCACGCTGCACGCTCCCGTGATCGCCGTCCCGACGATCGCACAATCAAGCCCCGCGGGGCCGATGACGCGTCCTCCGCCATCGCCGGCG
>JACMLI010000141.1 GCA_014379705.1 Gemmatimonadaceae bacterium | reverse complement strand
CGGAGCGCCTCGCGTCGCGAGGGGCCGGGACCGCCGAGCCTCGCGACGGCGCGCTCCACCGTCGCCGCAAAGCGCTCGGGTGACACCGGCTTGAGGAGGTAGTCGATGGCGTTCACCTCGAACGCCTTGATCGCGTACTCGTCGTACGCCGTTACGAAGACGATGCCTGGGAGCGCCTGGTCGTCGAGCGCCGCCACAACGTCGAATCCACCCAGCTCCGGCATCTCGACGTCGAGGAACAGGAGATCGGGCTCGAGGCTCGTGACGAGATCGAGTGCCTCGAGCCCGTGCGCTGCCTCGCCAACGAGCGTGAGCCCCGGCGTTTCGCGTACAAGGGACGTGATGCGTTCGCGGGCCAGGGCTTCGTCATCGGCCACGATCACGCGGATGGGAGTCACGATGCACCTTCGTCGGGAAAGCGAACGGGAAGGCGCACAATGACCTCCGTGCCTCCACCGGAACGTGGGCCCAGCTCGAGCGCCTGCTCGTCGCCGAACGCCACGCGCAGTCGTTCGCGCGTGTTGCCCACGCCCGTCCCTTCGATGATCGACCGCCCAGGTCCCTCGCCGTCGTCCCACACCGTGACGACGAGCGCGTTGCCGCTGCGGCGCGTGGTGATTCCCACCGTGCCCCCGGTGGCGCGCGGTCCGATGCCGTGGGTGAGCGCGTTTTCCACGAGTGGCTGCAGGAGCAGCACGGGGACGAGCGCACCCCGCGTGGCCTCGTCGGCGTCGATGACGACACGGAGCCGGTCGCCGTAGCGGACGCGCGCGAGGTCGAGGTAGGTGCCGGTCATGCGCAACTCGTCGCCTAACGGGACGAGGGAATGGCGCGACCGGCGCAGCACCTCGCGCAGCAGGTCGGAGAGCTGCACGAGCATGCGGTCCGCGGCGAGCGGGTCGCGATGGATGAGGGTCGAGATGCCCTGCAGCGTGTTGAACAGGAAGTGCGGCTGCAACTGCGCCGTGACCGCCGCGAGTCGCGACTCGGCGAGTTCAGCGCGCAGGCGCTGGGCCTCGAGCACACTGCGCAGGGCACGCCGGCGGACTTCGGCGCCATTCGCGAGGGCCGCCACCGCGAGCAGGGGTACGGCGTTCGCGCCGAGGGCGACGGGGAAGAAGGTCGAGAACGCGGGCGCGAGCGACGAGCCCCGGTACGCAACGAGGAAGTGCGCCACGCAGGTGACGAAGATCGCCGCAGCCACAAGCCCAAGGTGTGTGGCCAGCGAACGCGGGGAACGATGCTGCGACAACGGGACACGCCACGCCAACCACCAGAAGGCCGGCGCCCACAGCGCGCAGGCGAACCACGCGACCGAGCCCACGCCGAGGCGTCGCAACAGCGCCGGGACATCGGCCGGCGGGGGAGGGAGGCGCGGCAGGGAGAGGCCTTCCCGTGGCGCGCTGGGTGGCGTGGACGTCGTCATCACCACGCCGACGACGACAAGGCCCACGACGAACGCTGCCATCCAGAGTTTGGCATTGCGGCCCGGGGGCGCGGTGGGGGCGGGCTTCGTGACGGGCATGGGTCGAGGCGTAGGGAACGGGTACTCGACCCCGCTCCCCGCGTCCAGCGCACCAGTCCCCGCAACCGGTGCGCCTGTCCCCCGAGGGATGGCGACGCCACGCGGGTGCAGCGATCGATCGCCCTTCTGCCACCACGAGAGGTTCGCATGTCGGCCAGGAGTCTTCGCATCACGGGGTTGGGGCTTGTCGCCCTCACCTGCCTCGGTGCTACGCGCGTCGGCGCGCAGGAGCGTCGCCGTAGTCCCGATGGAGGCGGTGCGCCCCCCGTTGGTGCGCCGACCTACCCAAGGATGCCATTCGCCGGCGCATGGCAGGGCACGCGGCGCATGGAGGAGGGGCCGGGAAGCACCAACGCGACCCCCTATGTGATGGTGATCGAGTCCGACAGCGCGGGACGCCGGTATTCGGGGTACGCGCTGCTCCCTGGCGGGCACAAGGCGCCTGTGCAGCGGCTCACGGAGGCAAACGGAGTGTTGTCATGGCACCAGGCGAACAGCGGTGGTGGCACGTGGGTCTACACGGCGCGCCTGGTCGGCCGCGAACGGATCGAGGGAACGCTCGTCCTGCGCGACTGGCCGCAGGGTGGCGGGGCCAGTCCATCAGGAACGTTGACACTCGTCAGGCGCCCCCCCGCCTGACGAGCAAGGCGTTATCGCACGTACACCTTGAGCTTGTCGTTCACGCCTCCGCAGAGCGCGGTGATGTTCACCGGCGAGGAATTGTTCACCCGCTTCACGCCGGTGACCGTCGGCAGGAGCACGCCGGTGGAGCCCGTCGTGACCTGGGCGGGGGAGATCGTCGCGCGCGAGTCATCGTGCGACGACAGGTCACACGTGCGCCCCACGGCCGCCCGGCCGTTCACGTCACGGACGAAGATGATGACGGTGATGTCGTCCCCGGGCTGCAGGGTCACCGTGCTCGGGAGGAAGGACACGTTACCGACCGCCGGCAAGGACGGCTGTGCCACCTGCACGACGAGAGCCGACGCGCCCACCTTGCCTTCGACCGTGAGGGAGATCGTCGTGGTGCCCGCGGCGACGCCCGACACCACGCCTGACGACGACACCGTCGCGATGGACGAATTCGACGAGGTCCACGTGAGCGTGCGGCCCGTCGGCGGTAGCGTCTGGCCGTTCGGCCCCGTCAGTGTCGCCGAGAGGGCCACGGTCTGGGTCGTCAGGATGGTGGCGTTCGCCGGAGTGACCGTCACCGCGTGCACCGGGATGATCGTGACGGTGTAGGGCGCCGTCCCGGCGATGCCGTCGATGGTCGCGGTGATGGTCACCTTCCCCGCCTGAACGCCGGACAACATGCCGGATGCCGACACCGTTGCCACGGCCGCATCGCTCGAGGTCCAGGTCGCCACCTTGCCAGGCACGGTCTTGCCCGACGCGTCGAGTGCGGTGGCTGTGAGCTGCTGCCCCTGGCCTTCCATGATCGTGGTGCCCGTCGGCGTGACCGACACGGATGCCACCGACGGTGGAGGCGTCGTTACGGTGATCGCGCTCGTCCCCGTGACCGTGCCGCTCGTCGCCGTGATCGTGGCGGAGCCGGCAGCGACCGCGGTCACCAGGCCGCCTGACGAGATGGTGGCCACCTGCGACGCGCTCGTCGTCCACGTGAACGTCAGGCCCGGGATCACGCCGCCGGATGCGTCCTTCGCGGTGGCGACGAGTTGCTGCGTGCCGCCAGTGAGCAGGCTCGCCGTCGCCGGCGAGACCGTGACGGAGGCGACAACGGGTGGTGGGGTCGTCACGACGATGGCGGCCGCGCCGTTCACACTGCCGATGGAGGCGGTGATCGTGGCCGAGCCTGCGCCGACCGCGGTGACACTCCCGCTCGACGAGACCGTCGCCACGCTCGCCGCGGTGGTGGTCCAGCTGAATGTCTGGCCCGTTACCACGTTGCCCGCCGCATCCCGTGCTGTCGCTGTCAATTGCTGCGTGCCGCCGGTGAGCAGGCTCGCCGTCGCCGGCGAGACCGTGACGGAGGCGACAACGGGTGGTGGGGTCGTCACGACGATGGCGG